>JAKSUD010000071.1 GCA_024409185.1 archaeon | reverse complement strand
TGATTCTAATAACTTTTTAATGACTAATTATGGTTTTATTTTTGAAAGATACTCTTCTAAAGAATACTTCCGTAACCCTTCAAGAGATACAGATACTGTATGGGATTGTGTTGGTGTAACTTACGTATTCAGTAAAGAAAATTGTAATTATGCTATTCAAGCACATTACTTCACTAAAAACGATTTTAAAAACCAAACTTATTGTGATGAATTAGATGATAGGGTAGAAGACTTTATTGCTAATATGCATAATTGGCATTATGATGGTTTATTCTCACCTATTATTGGTTTAGCAAGTTCTAATTCTACTACTTAAATAAAATTTAATTTTTATTTAAGTATTTTTTCTTTTTTTATTATTTTTAAAATTAGTTTTTTTATTTAGCTATTTTTTATTTTTTTAAATTTTTTTAATATTTTTATAGCTATTTTTAAAAGTAGATTATTATTTAAGTAATAAATTAAAATAATTTATTACTTACTATTTAAATATTTGATTATTAAAATTAGGATTTAAAGTACCATATCTGCCATGTTTTACAGATTGGTAAATAAAATCAAGTGATTTATTAATAGCTAAATTTAAGTTATCTTCTTCTGATGGATATTTTTCATTTTCTATGATTAAATTAGCTATAACTGATGCTGAAAAGCTACAACCAGTTCCATGGAGATTGTCAGTTTCAATTAAATTTTGATGAACTATGTTTATAGTATCATCTTCTTTTGTGTAAATTATATTATCTCCATTTAAATGTCCACCAGTTATAATAACATTACAATATTTTCCTATTTTATATGCTGCTTCAATTGCATCTTCTTTTGTATTGATTTTAATTCCTGAAAGTTTTTCAGCTTCAGAAACATTAGGTGTAGTAAGTAATGTATTTTTAAGTAAATATTTTTTTAAAGAATTTGCCATTTCATCCTTTGCAAGACTTCCTCCAGCACTTGCTACCATCACTGGATCAACAACTATCTTTAAATCATATTCTTCGACCTTTTTACTTATAGCTTTGATAATTTCCTTTGAGTATAATAACCCTGTCTTTGAGTATTTGATAGCATACTCATCAAAGATAGAATCTATTTGTTCACATATATATTTAGTAGGTATAGGTTCAACAGAAAACACTTTTTTTGGGTTTTGTGCAGTAAGTGCAGTAACAACTGCAGTACCATGAACACCGTGTGCAGCCATAGTTTTAACATCAGTTAAAATTCCTGCTCCTCCTGATGGATCAAATCCAGCTATTGTTAGTCCTAGCATATGATTACTCTCTTGTAACTTTAAGTCTTTCATGACCATGTATAGATTCTACTTTAATATTTAATGATTCTAAATACTTTTTAGTTTCAGTTCCATTTCCATGAATCATAATTTCTCCTAAATCTTCTGTAGTATTTACATCAAGAGCCATATAGAATGAATCATGAATCATTGGATTTAATTTTTTCTTCTCAGCTTCTTCAATATGTTTTTTGAAACTAAATTCTCCAAATTTCATATCAATAGCTAAAGGTTTTGTAATTAAAGTATTAGTTCCTCCACCTTTAGATGGAACAATAATAAAATCAAGTTTTTTAGCT
This sequence comes from archaeon, assembly GCA_024409185.1. Taxonomy (GTDB): domain Archaea; phylum Methanobacteriota; class Methanobacteria; order Methanobacteriales; family Methanobacteriaceae; genus Methanobrevibacter. The sequence goes on along the minus strand of JAKSUD010000071.1, from coordinate 3,711 downwards.
TGATCTATTAAAAGTTTAATGTTTGTTTTTCCAATTAAAGGAATGTCAGATGGTAAAATAATAACTTTTCTTGTTTTTGTTCTTGACCATTTCATAGCTTGTTTTAAAGCTAAATTAAGTCCGGAATTATCTGAAGCTTTTAAATTTTTAGTTTTTTCATGGTCTTCTTCTATAAGTGTAGTAAGTTCTAATTCTCGAGCATAAGTTAAAACTTCATCATCTTTACTTATGATGATTATTTTATCTACTATTGGTTTTAATGCATTAGCTATATCTTTTAACATAGCTTTTAATAAGTTTTCTCTCTCTTCTGGAGATAAAAATGGTGATAATCTTGTTTTTGCATTTGAAAATTGACTTACTGGAATTATAGCATAAATTTTATCCATTTTACCATTTCTCACATTTTTAATTGTTTAAAATTTAATAAATTTTATTTTTAATATTTAAAATTTAATTAATTCATTTCTAATAATTTAAATTTTAATTTTTATTTTAAATATACTAAATAATTATTAAATAATGTTTTAAAATTAAACATATTTAATAAGTTTTAGCCATTAAAGCAAGGTGTTTTGCTGGTTTTCCACAATGAGGACAAACTTTATCCGTATCAATGTTTTCTTCTCTAATTCCTAAAACATCAACATCAGTTTCTTCTTCAATAGCTTGACCACATTCTTCATCTCCACACCAATAGAATTGAACAACCTTCTCATCAGCAACAGCAGGAGCAACATCATCTAAAGATTCAACAGTAACAACAGATTTTTCAAGTTTAGTCCATGCTTTTGCTTTTAAATCAGTTTCAATAGTAGTTAATAAATCACTTACTATGTCTGCTATATTTTCATCTAAGTTAACTTCAATTTTATCTCCTGTGTCTCTTCTTCCAATAATAGCTATGTTATTTTTTAAATCTCTTGGACCTAATTCAAATCTAAGAGGAGTTCCTTTTAACTCCCAATCAAAGAATTTTTTACCAGGTCTAATATCTCTTGTATCCATTTGTACACGGATTCCTTTAGCTTCAAGAGATTCTTTAACTTCGCTACATTTAGCCATTACTTCTTCAGCACCATCTTTAAAGATAATTGGGATAATTGTGATTTGTTTTGGAGCAATTCTTGGAGGTAAAACAAGACCTTTTTCATCTCCATGAGCTGCAATAGCTGCTGCAATTACTCTATCTGAAATACCGTAACAGGTTTGATAAGCATATTCATGTTCGCCTTCTTTATTTTCAAAGGTTATTTCAAAGGTTTTAGCAAAAGTAGTTCCTAAATTGTGACAAGTACCGACTTGTAAAGTTTTTCCATCTGGCATAGTAGTATCAAAAGCCATAGTGTATTCAGCACCAGGGAATTTATCCCATTCTGGTCTTTTACTAATTAAGTATGGAATTCCCATACTATCAAATAATGCTTTGTAAATTCTTACACTTTCATCAGTTTGTTCTTTACATTCTTCAGCACTTGAATGTACAGTGTGAGCTTCTGCAAAGGTAGTAATTTCTCTTACTCTAATAAGAGGCCTAGTATGTTTAGTTTCATATCTAAAAGTGTTTACAACTTGATATTGTTTAATAGGTAAATCAATATGAGAACGTACCCATAAAGAGAACATTGGATACATTGAAGTTTCACTAGTTGGTCTAATAGCTAATTTTTCATTTAATTCAGTTTGACCACCATGAGTTACCCAATAAACTTCATCTTCAAATCCTTTTACATGAATTCCTTCTTTAGCAAGTTCTGCTTCTGGAATAAGAAGTGGGAATAATACTTCATCATGATCTTTATCCATTAAATCTTTGTAAACATTTAAAGTATGTTTTCTAATTTGGAAACCATAAGGTAACCATACACTCATTCCCTTAATAGGGTATCTTCCATCAACAATACCTGCTTCATCTAATATATTATGGAACCATTCACTAAAATTTTCCATATAATCACCATTTTTATTAATAATAAATAAGAATTACTAAATTAGTTGTTTAATATTTAATGTTAATTACTAATTTTTATAATATCTATATTTTTGTTGTTTTTTAATTATATAGTTTATCAAGATTAATTAAATAGTTGATTTTTATATATTATATGAAAATAAATAGTTGATTATATGCATATCATTAAAGATAAATTAATTAATGGGGAAAAAGAACATAAATCTCTTGAAGAATTAATTCGTGATTCAATTAGATTTACATTTAAAAAACCAGTTATTATTCTATTTTTAGGAGTATTTTTATTTATTGTTGAGTTTATAGGTGATATTTTTATTGAGGAACTTATTAATCCTTTTTCTTTTGTTTTAATCGTAATATTATTAGTTTTATCTATTATTTTAGCTATTTATGAATCAGGATATTCTTATTTAATTTTTGAAAAATCTATAGAAGGAGTTTCTACTCCTCCATCTCTTTTTAATTATAAAGAAATACTACATCATGGTATTAAAGATTTTGCAGTAGTTTTTGTTTATGTTGCTATAATGTTAACTATTCAAATGTTCATTAGTCATCTAGAACACACTCTATTTTATGAATCTTATTCCTTTTTTTTAAAGAGTTTAAGTTCGTTTATAGGTGGTTTTTTAATTTTACTAATGTATATTGCTTTAATTAATTTAGCTTTTAATAAAGGAGAGTTTAAATCTGCATTTCATTTTAAAGAAATTTTTAAAATTATTTATAATGTAGGTCTTTTAAGATTTATTGTGATATTATTTGTCCTTGATTTAGCAGATTTCTTAATGGTACATAATATAGGTTTTTTCCAAAATCCTATAATTTTAGCTATTAATGTATTTCTTGTATTAATAATAACTCCTTCATTATTGTTATTTTCTAAAAGATTAATTATAATGTCTGCTCTTTATTAATTTTTAAGTCATTTTTAATTCTTTTTATGAGTAGATTATCAATTTTAAATCAAAACTTATTTTTATAATAAGATATATAATTAATATATACGATATTTTAATAAATATTTTAATAAAAGGAGATATTATGTCAAAAATAATTCAAATGCCTAGAGAAGTGCATATTGGTCCTAATGTTTTAGATAATTTGGGAGATATATGTAAAGGTTTACGTTTATTTGATGAAGCTGTTGTTGTTAGTGGAAATTACACATTTAAAGTAGCTGGTAATTATGTTATTGAAGCTTTAGAAAAAGCTGATTTTGGGGTTGACTCTATTAATGTTTCTGATGCTTCAATGGACTCTGTAAATGCTGTTTGTGATAAAATAGATAATGCATCTGTTGTATTGGGTGTTGGTGGAGGTAAAATTATTGATGTAGCTAAATTAGCTTCTACTAATTCTGGTGTTCACTTTTTATCTGTTCCTACTACTGCATCTCACGATGGTATTGCTTCACCTATGGCTTCTATTAAAGAAGAAAAAAGTTCTGTTTCATTTAAAGCTCAATCTCCTTTAGCTGTTGTTGCTGATACTAATATTATTAAAAATTCTCCTTTTAAATTATTATCTTCTGGTTGTGCAGATATTGTATCAAATTATACAGCTATTAAAGATTGGAGATTAGCTAAAAGATTAAGAAATGAACGTTTTAGTGAATCTGCGGCAGCTTTATCTGAAATGACTGCAAAGCTTATTATTAAATCTTCTGATAGTATTAAAGAAGGTTTAGAAGAAAGTGCAAGAATTGTTGTAAAAGCATTATTTAGTAGTGGTATGGC
>JAKSUD010000070.1 GCA_024409185.1 archaeon | reverse complement strand
AATTTAAACTTAATAAATTAAATAATACTTTTGATATAATATATTTAAGTAATAAAATTCTAATTTGTCAAATTAAAAATTATAAAGAATAAAAACACGGGGTTTAAAATGATTGAAAAAGAAAATATTGAATTATTACTAAAATTACTTAAGTATTCTCATGAAGGTAGGACATATTATAAAACCTTTTCTGATAATTCTACTCTTAAAGTTGATTTAGTTAATGATGAAATAATTTATCCTAATGATTTAAAAGTTCATGATAAAACTACTTCCAATTTTTCAAATCCTGAAAATTTTGTTGTATTGGAGTGTGTTACTAGATTATTATCTAAAGGGTATGCTACTAAAAATATTGAATTAGAACCTAAGTGGCAATTAGGTAGAGGAGCATCTGGTGGTAAAGCAGACATCTTAGTTAAAGATAATCAGGGTCAAGAATATTTGATTATAGAATGTAAAACATACGGTGCAGAGTATGAAAATGCTTGGAATAAAACAAAAGCTAATGGTGATCAATTATTTAGTTATGCTCAACAAGTAAGAAATACTCAGTACTTGTGTTTATATACTTCAAATATCGAAGATAATAAAGTAGTATATTATAATAAAATAATTACAATTAAAGATAATGAAGAATATTTGAAAACTTTAAAACCTAATAAAATTAAGAGATTTAAAGATGCAAGTAGTTTTAAAGAATTATATGCTGTTTGGAAAGAAATTTATGGTTGTGAATTTGAAGAAACTGGGATTTTTGAAGAAGGAATTGCTCCTTATGAATTTAATAAATTTTATACAATTAATGATTTAAAAACACTTAGTTTTGAAGATACTCAGAAAAAGTATAGTGAATTTACAACAATTTTAAGACAACATAATGTTTCTAGTCATGAAAATGCATTTGATAAATTAGTCAATATTTTTCTTGCGAAAATTGTTGATGAAATTCAACATCCTAATAGTTTAGAATTTAATTGGAAGGGTATTGCATATGATGATTATTATCAATTACAAGACAGACTTCAAAAATTGTATAAAGATGGAATGCAGAAATTCTTGAATGAAGAAGTTACTTATATTGATAATGATCAATTAAATGATGCATTTAAACTTTTTAAAAATGATCCTGATGCAACTAAAGATACTGTTATGTCCTATTTCAGAGAACTTAAATTTTTTACTAATAATGATTTTGCTTTTATAGATGTACATAATGAGAAATTATTTAAACAAAATTCTGAAGTATTGCTTAAAATTGTAAGAATGTTTCAGGATATTAAATTAAAAACTGATGAACAGAATCAATTTTTAGGAGATTTATTTGAAGGGTTTTTGGATGATGGTGTTAAACAGAATGAAGGACAATTTTTTACCCCATTACCCATTACTCGATTCATTGTTTCTTCATTACCTTTAGAAGAAATTATTAAAAATTCTGATGAACCACCTAAAGTTATTGATTATGCTTGTGGTGCAGGACACTTCTTAAATGAATATGCAAGTCAATTAAAAGATTATTTAGATGAAGAACAATTGCCAGATTATTATTCTGGAATTTATGGTATTGAAAAAGAGTATAGATTATCTAAAGTTTCTAAAGTTTCGGCATTTATGTATGGTCAAGATGAAATTAATATTATTTATGGGGATACTTTAGCCATTAATGATAATATTGAAGATAATTCTTATGATATTTTAATAGCTAATCCTCCATTTTCTGTTAAAGGATTTTTAGAAACTTTAAGTGATGAAGAAAGAGAAATGTATGAATTATTCTCTCTAATAAATAAAAATACTTATTTAACTAATAACTCTATTGAAACATTCTTTGTTGAAAGAGCTAAACAATTATTAAAAGATGGTGGAGTTGCAGGTATCATATTACCTGCTTCAATTCTAACTATTGGTGATAGTTTATATGTTAAAACAAGAGAAATAATTCTTTCAAATTTTGATATTATAAGTATAGTTGAATTACCTAGTGGGACATTTGGTGCTACAGGTACAAATACTGTAGTTTTATTTTTAAGAAAGAAAAAAACTAACCCTTCATTAGCTGAACACTTTAAAAATAGGGTAAATACATGGTTTGACAATAAATTTGATAAAGATATTATTTTTGAAGATCAAAATCTTTTATTAAGTTATTTAGATATGCAAAATATAGAATATGATGATTATATTGGATTATTAAATGGAGAAATTTCAGATAATCTAAAAAATAATAATCTTATTAAACAATACCTTAATGATAATAATTTAAATAATATTTCTAATATGATTGAATTAGAAAAAGAAAAATTATATTATTATATGTTAACTTCATCTCAAGATAATGATATTATTATTGTGAATGCACCTACTAAAAGTAGTGATAAAGAAATATTTTTAGGATATAAATGGTCAAAAAGAAAAGGAAGTGAAGGAATTAAATATGTTGGATTTAATTCAAAAGATGAATTTTTATCAAAAGATAAAGGTATAAAAACTATTAAAACACAATTATTTAATCCTAATGACTTAACAGATTATAATAAGATAAATACAAATATTAAAAATAATTTTTTAAATAATGATGTTAAAGATATGGATTATGTTCACACTATTAAGGCTCATGATTTAATTAATTTTACAAGAACTACATTTGATAAGTCATTCAACTTGAATATTACTAAAACTCAAGAAATTAAATCTAAATATCCTTTAAAAACATTCAATGAAATATTAGTTAGTACAAATAATATAAAAAATATAAGCAATAAAGTTCAAACAAGTGAATTTTGCCTAATGGAAAAGTTCCAGTAATATCTCAGAATAGGGAATCATTAATTGAAGGATATACTAATGATTATAAACCAATTACTGATTTACCTTTAATTGTTTTTGGAGATCATACTTGTTGTTTTAAATATATTGATTTTGATTTTGTTAGAGGTGCTGATGGAACTCAAATATTATTAACTAATAATGATGAAGTAAGACTTAAATATTTATATTATATCTCCCCATTTTTAGATATAACAAATTCCGATAAATATGAAAGACATTTTAAATATCTAAAAGATATAAAAGTTCCTATTCTTCCAATTTCTGTTCAAGATAAAATTATAACTGAGTGTTCAAGAATTGATGTTATTTTTGAAAAAACAAGAATGTCTATTGAAGATTATAAAAAACAAATTGAGCAGATCTTTATAAGGGGGGGCAATCATCAAATGATTCATTTAAACTTAATGATTCCACAAAATTTGATGTATCAATTGGCAGTAGAGTATTAAGAACTGATCTTGTTGAAAACGGTACAATTAATGTTATAAGTGCTAATGTCAATGAATCTTTTGGTAAAATAGACAAAGAGTATTTGGATGATTATTCCTGCCAATATATTCTTTGGGGTATAGATGGAGATTGGATGGTAAGGACTACTAACTCTGGTGAAAAATTTTATCCAACTGATCACTGCGGATATATTAAAGTATTAGATGATAAAATTAATCCAAGATATTTGGCTAAATTAATTGAAAAAGAAGGTTTTAATTTAAGATTTTCTAGGAGTAATAGAGCTTCAATTGATAGAATTTCTGATATAGAAGTTTCTTTACCGACTATTAAAAAGCAAAATAAGATTGTATCAAAGGTAGTTAAATTAGAAAATAAAATATTTAATTTAGAAAGTAAATTAGATGAATTAAATCATAAAAAAGAGGATTTCTTGAGAAAAATATTAGAAATTGAATAATTTTTTACTTTTTAAATTTATCTTTTTTATAAATAGTTTTATATATTTTTTAATTAGTTTAAAAGATTAATACTAATTTATATTTTTAATTTTCTATTTTTCACCTATTTTTTTATAAATTTATTTATACTTAATCAAAGTAAAGTATAATTATTAAGATTAATTTAATCATATGGTTATTAGGTGAGTATTAATGAATGATTTTAAACTTTCAAGTTTATCTGAGGATAATAAAATATCTTCTTTAGATTCAAACTCTGTAATTGGTGTTATTGGAGTTTGTGGAATTGTTGGAAATTTAGTTGCAAGAGTTCTTTTAGATAAAGGATTTAAAGTTCTTGGAACTGACATGGCTTCTAAAGAAGATTGTAAGTTTAAAAGTGCTTTTGAAGATTATGATATTAAAATCTTTTATGGCGAGCATCCTGAAGAATTCTTTGCTGATTTAGATTATGTATTTGTTCCACCAAGTTTACCAAAAACTGTAAAAGTCTTCGATACCATAAAAGAAAAAGGCATTACTATTTTAGAACTTGGAGATATTTTTAAATTATTTGCACCTGATAAACCTGTTATTTGTATTAGTGGAACTAATGGTAAAACCACCACAACTACTCTTCTTAAACATATCGCTTATACTGCAGGTATTACTCCTTGTGAACATAAATTAGAAGGTATGCAAGGTAATACTGAGTTTATTCCATCACTTCAATCTCGTCTTAATGGTGATGTAGCTATTTTAGAATCTGGAACTTTAGGTAATGTAGGAAGTATAAAATCAATTGCAACTTTATCTAATGCTTCTTATGGTTTACTCACTAATATCACTATGGATCACCTTGATGAAGACCATGATTTTATAGATTATGCTCGTGTTAAAGGTGAACTTGTTAAAGTTATAGATGAACATAATGGTACTTTAGTTGTAAATAGTGATGATCCTATTATTGCTGGTTTACTTAAAGAAATGAATTATCAAGGTAAAATTATCCGTTTTGGTCTTGAAGGAGAAATATCTAAAATAGATACTAAACCTTGTTGGTGTGGAAATGAAGTAGAAGTTAATGAGATAATTTCTGGTGTAGGTACTTTTGATTGTGAAAATGCTGATATTAGAGATTGTGGTGTAAAATATATTAAACCAGATTATTTAGCTAAAAATATTTCAATTAAAGATAGAACATTTACTTTAGAAGCTCCAGATGGAGAATTTGAATTTAAATTAGCTATTGATGGTTTACATAATGTTTATAATTCTCTTGGAACTATTGTTCTTGCTCGTGAAGCTTTAGATATTTCTTATGATGATATTAGAAGGGTTTTACTTACTTTTACTGGTGTTGCAGGCCGTATGGAACTTATGGGTGAGGTAGGTTCTGAAACTGTAATGGTTGATTATGCTCATAATCCTGCAGGTGTTGAAACTACTTTACATGAACTTTCAAAGCTTTATGATAGAATAGCTGTTGTTATTACAGTTAGTTCTGAATCTGGTCATGAAGGTGATTTAGATATTTTAGATTCTGCACTTGGAAATGTTAAATATATTATTCCATCTTCTCCTGCTTCTAATCTTGCAGCTAAAGAAGTAATTGAAAATGCAAAAGATAAAAATTATAAAGGTGAATACAGTTACGAAGAATTAAGTGAAATATTTGTGTTCCCTGAAGAAGCTCCTGAAGAATCTAATTTAACCAACTCTAATGCTGGAACTAATGCAAAAGGAGTTATGGATGGTTTTAAAACAGCTTTGAAAACTGATGT
>JAKSUD010000007.1 GCA_024409185.1 archaeon | reverse complement strand
CAAGAGTTCCCATTTTACCTGCACCAAGTACAAGAACACATTTTTCTTTTAAATCTCCAAGGTATTCTTCTGCTAAATCAACAGCTGCAGAACCAATAGAAACAGATCCTTGATTGATTTTAGTTTTATTTCTAACTACTTGGCCTACATGAATAGCTTTTGTAAAAAGAGTTTCTAAAATTTTACCAACATGTCCTTCTTTTTTAGCTTTTTGAAAGGCATCTTTGGTTTGACCGAGTATTTGGTCTTCTCCAATAATCATAGATTCAAGACCAGAGGTCATTTTTAATAAATGTAAAATAGCTTCATCATCATATTCAATTATGATGTTTTTATTGCTGTGATTTAAGACTTCATCATTATAGTCACATTTTTCACAGTTGATATAATATTCATATCTGTTACAAGTGTTAATTTCAATGTATTCATGAAGATTAAACTTGTTTTTTAAATTAGAAAATAAGTCATTTAAATCTTTTGATACTTCTTCCATTGTTTGAATATCTGCAATGGTGTAATCTACACGTATATTGATTATCAATAGCTTATTCTCCTTTTATTTATTTAATCATTAATTTTTTTAAGTTTTTATTCTTAAAATAATAATTAAGTATTACTAATTTTCATTATAAGTATTACTTTTTTTTATTTTTATTTTACTAAATATAATATTTAATTTTACCTATTAATATAAATTTGTATTATTTTTTATTATTTTGTAATTTTAAACTAAATTACTATTTTAAAAAAAGTTAAATTTTATCAATTAGATTTTTTGTATAGTCTTTAGCTTCTTCTAATTGATTATTTTTTAGATAATTTTTAATTTCTTTATCTTCAAGTATTTTGTATAAATATTCTTTCCTTGCTTTTTGGTCTTGAATCTTATTTTTTAAAAGAGTTCTACAATAATCTTGAAGTTTAATTTCAAGTAAATCTTCTGCACTTATTGTTTTTTGAATTTTCTTTCTAAGTTCTTTTGCCATTAATGGACTTTGACCATTAGTAAAAATAGAAATTTCAATATCATCAATCATAAAACTTGTTGGAACTATAATATTTCCTTTTTCTGGAAAATCTGCCCTATTTAATAATTTATCTTCACTTATTGAAGCAATGTAATTATTAAGTTTTTCATCAGCACTTGCAATAATAACAATATCTGACCATTTTATCAAGTCTTCAAGATTTTCTAAAGGTTTTAAAATAGCTCCTTTTTTCAAAAGCTCTTCTTCAATATGATGTCCTGCAAGAATGACATTAGCTCCTTTATCTAAAAAACGATTAGCTCTTCTTGTAGCTACTTCACCAGTCCCTAAGATAAATATATTTTTATTTTCTACCTCTAAAAATAATGAAGTTAATCCCATCCTATCACATCAAATAAAATAGTTAATTAATAGAGTTTTATATTCTTAATTTTAAAAGTGTTGTTCTATTAATTGAAATTTATTCTTCTAATTCTTTGAGTTTAAGTAATTTCATTGCTAATCTTAAGTCGTTATGACTATCTTCAAGGACTTTTTTAGCTTCTTCTTCACTTATATTAAATGCTTTGATTAAAGCTTCTGCATTTTCAGATAATTTTTCAGGGTTTTTAGCTCCTAAAATTACTTCTGATAATTGTTTTTTAAGTGTAAGATATTCATCATGACTCATACCTATTTGATTTAAGGTCATATCTCTTAAAGGACAAGGTTTTGATGTTTTACAACACCATACAAGAGATCCAAAACAAGTTCCTCTTCCTTCACCTAATCTTGTTTCTTTAGCAAATTGTTGTTTAATATCTAAAAATTCTTGAGGAGTAAGTCCTACTTCTCTAAGTGCATTCATAATTGGACAAGGTTTTACAGGTGGACAGCAAAATGCTAATCCTCTTACATCTCCTCCTCTACATATATGTGATGGCGCATCATCCCATGCCATAAATTATCCTCCATAAAATAATTAATAATATTATAAATTTTAATTTTAAAATAAGTTATTATAGTAAATATAAAAATTTAAAAAAATAAAAAGATGAGATTAAAACTTAATTTAACCTCTTAACATGTCTTCTTTTTCTTCTCCAGTTAATTCTTTAACGATTTCTTCTGGAGTGCCTGTTTTAAGGAGTTTTCCTCCTCTCATCAGGGATGCTTTATCACAAACATCTAATACAAAGTCCATATCGTGAGAAATGATAATAAATGTTTGATCTAATTCTTCTCTTGCTTTTAATATAGAATTAGTTACAATAATTCTTGTAATTGGATCCATTGTACCTGTTGGTTCATCTAAAACAATAATATTTGGTTCTTTAATAAGAACTTGTGCAAGAGCTACTCTGTGTCTTTCTCCTCCACTTAATTCATCAGGCCATTTACTTAACATTGCCATGGATTTTTCTTTTTCAAATCCAACAGTTTCAAGAATGTGTGCTGCTTTTATTTTTGCAAATTCAGCAGGTAAATTTAAACTAATTGCATCAGTTAAGTTACCTAAAACATCTCTGTGTGGATATAATGAGTATTCTTGATGTAATAATCCTAAATATGGTGTTACACGTCCTCTATTAAGAGGGCCTGCTTTTTTCATATCGACCCAATTATCCCCTAGTCTAATTTCAAGTTCTCCACTACTTGGGTCAGTTAATCCCATCATCATTTTAGTAAGAGTAGTTTTTCCAGAACCACTTAAACCTACAATACCATAAATTTCGCTGTGATTTATTGTTAAACTTACACCGTCAACAGCTTTTACTACTCCTCTTTCAATAGAGTAATAATGTTTTTTAATATTTTCAATTTTTACTTCAGGAGTTGTGTGGTCATGTTTTACTACTTTTTCAGCTTCAGGAATTGTTTCTACAAATTTAGCAACTACTTCATCAGGGTCTCCTTCTTCTACAATTTTTCCTTCATCTAACCAGATTACATAATCTGCTAATTGTTTCATTACTTCAGGCCAGTGAGAGTTAATTACCATAGTAATTCCTTCATCTTTTACACTGTCTTCTAAAGTTTTATGAAGTTTTTCTGCAGTTTGAGGATCTAAAGTACCTGTTGGTTCGTCTGCTAAGAATAATGAAGGGCTTTTAGCTAATTGTCTTGCAAGTACAACTCTTTGTTTTTCTCCACCACTTAAGTCTCTTGCAATATGGGTTACTCTGTGGCTCATTTGAACCATTTCAAGTAATTCGATGGATCTGTAAATATTTTCTTCTTCGTATCTTCCTTCGTCACCCATTGCTTTTAAAACATTATCAATTACAGTATCTTCGTCATATAATGCGAAGTTTCTTTGTAACATGATGGAAATTCTTCTTCTGATTGCTGCTTTTTCTAATCTGTCAGCTTTCCAGAAACTAAGTTCACGAGATTTTAATTCTCCACCACAAAGTGGGCATTTTTCTCCAACTTTAGAAGGGGTTTCTACATGTAAACATTTATCATTTTCACACATAGCTATGTTAAAGATAACATCTCCACTATCTGGTTCATACTCTTTAGTACCTCTTAACATATTAATTAAGACGGATTTTCCAGCTCCACTTCTTCCAAGAATTCCAAGTGTGGTTCCTTCTTCAATAGTTAAGTTAATATCTTTAAGAACATATTCTCTTTCTTTAAAGGATTTATTAATATTTTTTAGAGTTATAAAAGACATACTTCACCTTCTTCTTTTTTTAGATTTAAGCTATTATTTGAATTAATTTAATATTTAGCCATAAGTATTATGAATTATTATTCATTATTATTAATATTATATTAGTGTTTAGTTAATATAAATTATTCTATTAATTGAATGTTATTGAATGAATAATAGCCAAATTTTAATTTAATTTAGTTATAAATCTAATTTTTCAATAAGTTCGCCTAATTCTTTAGCATTGAATGGCTTTTTAATGTATTTTGCATTGAAGTTATGTTCTTCTTCACTTTTGTTTAAAATATCGATGTTTGCTGTTGAGAATACTGCAGGAATTCCCATTTCTTTTAATTTTAAGAATACATCTACACCATTCATTTCGCCTTTGATTTTGATATCAAGAACAGCTAAATCAATATCTTCTTTTTCAGCAATTTCAATAGCTTTTATTCCATTATCTGCACTAGATACTTTGTATCCATTACTTTCTAATTCAAGGCTAATGTCTAAAGCAATAATAGCTTCATCTTCTACAAGTAAAATATTTTTTATCATTTTTTTACCTCCTAATTATATATATTTTTTATAATATAACTTATTTTCTATAAATATATTAGTTTATTTTTTTATTTTTTTAAATTTATTTTATAGTTTTTCTATTAATTGTAAAGTATTATGCTCGTTTATAATGTACTTTTACAGGGAATGTTAGTTTAAAACACATTCCATTATCGTTAAAGGTTTCAAATTCACCATCTAATTGGTCAGTTAAAGCTTTAACAATTGTCCATCCTAAACTAATAGCACTTTTTGGATCAAAACATTCTGGTAATCCTTGACCATTATCTTTATATGTGAATTCACATATTTTGTTTTCTATTTTTAATGATTTTTTAATCTCTTTATTTTCTTGATTTTCGGGGAAAGCATATCTAATAGAATTCATAGTGAGTTCATTAATAATCAAAGTTAAAGGAGTTACTAAATCTAATGGTAAACTAGTTTCATTTGTACTATCTACTACGAATTTAATCTTATTTGATACATGATTATAAGTATCAAATAATTTCATATCTACTTCTCCTAAATAATCCTCCATTTTAATATAATTAACTTTATCTCCAGCATATGCATTTTCGTGCATTAAAGATAAAGATTTAAGTCTATTTTTTGTATTCATAATAATTTTATTAGTTTCATTTCTATGGAATCTTTCTTCAAGAGATAAGAAACTGTTTAAAATTTGTAAGTTATTTTTAACTCTATGGTGAACTTCTTTTAATAATATGTTTTTATCTTCATGTGCAGTTTCTAATTTTTTTGCTACACCACCAGAATAATCATCTGTTTTTGAAGTTTCTTTTATTAAAACATATATTTCTTCATTTTCTGAAAATATTGTTAAAATAATATTTCTTTGTAATTCATTATTTTTATAAGATAATAAATTAATGATTTTTTTATTTTCTTTTTGATAAGTTTCTTTAAATATATCTTTAAAAATAGAGTTTAGATATGGTAATGAATTGCTTAAGCTTCTTCCAATAATTTCATATCTTCCTCCAATTTTATTAAGTTCTAAAAACTTATCACAAACATATTTAATAAAAAAATCATCACCATTTGAGTTAGGTGATAAAACTATAATATCCTCTTGAATATTATCTAATAATTTTTCACAGGAAATACTTGAAGAATTGTTTATCTGTGGGGTTTTTCTAAACCATTCTACCGTATCCTTATCATAGATTTTTATTTCATTTGTTTGTTCGTCAAAACTTATGTCAAATGACATAAACACACATCCTCTAAACTATAAAGTTAATATAATATTATAATATAATCTATTTTTTTTATTATTTAAATGATTATATTTTATTCTTATTGTTAATTAAAAATATATTGAGTTTTTTGAATCTTTTTTATTTAATTAATCAATAAAAGTTATTGTTAATAAAATTATCTTATAATTCCTCCAAATCCTTGGATTAATGATTTACATTTTTCAATTGATTTATTACTTAATCCAGATATTTCAAAAGTATAACTTGTACTTTCTTCATCAATTTGAGGACCATTATAAATATCTGTAAGTTCTACATTTACAATATCATCAACATATTTTAAGGTATTTTTAATAATTTCACTGTCTGAATTTTTTGAAAAAACACAGCTAATTGATTGAGTATATATTTTTTGATTAGCTATTTTCCATTTGAATATTTCATCTTTACTTAAGACTTTTACATTAGCTATTTTCAAACTTTTAATGCCTTTTGAAGATTTTAATTTAAGAGAATCAGTATTGATTTCTTCTAAAATTCCAATATGGACTTGTCCAGAATAGATGTGTTCAAGACCAATTTCTTCCCCAATTGAATCT
This sequence comes from archaeon, assembly GCA_024409185.1. Taxonomy (GTDB): domain Archaea; phylum Methanobacteriota; class Methanobacteria; order Methanobacteriales; family Methanobacteriaceae; genus Methanobrevibacter. The sequence goes on along the minus strand of JAKSUD010000007.1, from coordinate 7,471 downwards.
TTTAAAGTATTAAATTCTTGAGTAAGGGAATTAATTGCTTTATCACTTCTACCTAATGCATTTTGGATATCTCCCATATTTTTTGTTGCTTTAATAGCTATTTCAACAAACTTATCTTCATCTTCCTCTAAAAGAGCTTCTTTTAACTCTGCAACTGAATCTGCAAGAGCTTAACGAATTTTATTTCCTCTTTTATTTTCATGTTGAATTGAATAAGTAAGATATGGGTTTTGAGATACAATCCTTGCAATTGTATCAATCATTAAGTTATAAATTGGACTTTCATAGTCTTCTGTGTCTTTAATATTTATTTTAAGTTTTTCAATAGCTGATGCTGTTGAAATATATGAAAAGTGAGTGAGAACTTGTACAACTCCCATCATATCATCATGATGTTCAGGACTTGTTTCAATAATTCTCATTTTTTTATCAGATAAATATTTATAAACTTTAGGATACCATTTTCCTTTAGAAAGTGGTGTTAAAACGATAACTTGTCCATTTAAATTTGTTGTTCTTGGACCAAAAACAGGGTGAGTTGGAATAAATTCTACACCTTCAACTTCACTACATTCTAAACTTTCTTTCATAGTGTAGGAAGGTCCTTCTTTTACAGATGTAACATCAATCATTAATGAGTCTTTTGGCATATGGGGAGCTAATTCTTTTATTACTTCTTGAGTACTTGCAATAGGTACAGAGATTATAACAATATCACTATTTTTAACAGTTTTAATGTTATCATTTGAGTAAGTAACATCTAATTCTTCACTTACTTTATTACCTACACTTGTATCTCTTCCAGTTATAGTAACTTCAAAATTATCTTCTTTAAGGTGCCATGCTAAAGTTTTTCCTAATCCTTTAGTTCCACCAATAATTCCAATCTTCATATTTTTCCCATTTGTAAATTAGTTAAGGTTTTAATAAACATAATATGTAAATTAGTTTAGTTTATATATTTGAGTTTATTAATTAATTATATATAACTTTATAATTAAAATTATTGTTAGTAACTAATTATTGTTGATAATTAGATTTATGTGTAAATTTAGATGTGGTGGAAATATGCAAATTACTTATCAAGATAAAAAGAAAGGAGTTATTGAGCTTCGTCCTGAAACTTTAGATGATTTATGGCATTTATCCCATATTGTTGCTGAAGGAGATATTGTATCATCTAAAACAACAAGAAGAATTCAAGATACTTCTGGAGATAAGATAAGAAATGATAGGGGAGTTAAGAGGACTTTCACATTAGGAGTTCTTGTTGAAAGTGTAAGTTTTCATTTATTCACTGGTAAACTTAGAATTATTGGATCTATTGTAAAAGGGCCTGAAGATTTAATTCCTCTTGGATCTCACCATACTATTGAAGCTAAATTAAACACTCCTTTAAAAATTGAGAAGGAAAAATGGTCTAAATATGTTTTAGGAAGAATTAAACAATCTATTGATGCTTCTAAAAAATTATCTTCAATCATTGTTCTTTTAGAAGATGATACTGCAGATTTAGGACTTATGAGACAGTTTGGAATTGAATATTTTGGTCCAATTGTAGGGAATATTTCTGGAAAAAGAGTTATTTCTAAAAATAGGAAGAAAAATATTGAAAAATTTTATCAAACAGTTGTTGATTCTATTTTGAAATTTAATGAAGTTCAAACTATAATTATTGCAGGACCTGGTTTTTATAAAAACGATTTTTTAAAGTTTTTAGAAGATAAACATCCTGATTTAGCTAAAAAATCTATTTTAGAAAACACTGGATCTGGAGGTCGTGTAGGTATTAATGAAGTTCTTAAAAATGGAGTTGTTGAAAAGTTAGCTACTGAAAATAGGGTTGCTTTTGAAATTTCAGCTATTGATAATATTTTAAAAGAAATAGCTATGGATTCTCAATTAGTTGTTTATGGTAAAAAACAAACAATTGATGCAATTAATTTAGGAGCCGTTGAAAAATTACTTGTTTTAGACACTATGGTTCGTAGTGAAGATTTAGAAAGTGCTATGGATATGGTGGAAAATATGTCTGGTGAAGTGTTAGTTATAAGTAGCCAACATGATGGTGGTAAGCAACTTGGAGCTCTTGGAGGTTTAGCAGCTACTTTAAGATATCCAATTTCTTAAAGTAAGCTATGTAAACCTTGATGTTTATTTTTTATATTCCATTCAATGCTCTAATCATTATATAATACATATCTGTAGATGGATGAAGTTCTAAGAAATCATCGAAATCATCTTTTGTAAATCCTTTATTCATTAAGAATGTTAAATAAGCTGTAGCATCAAGAGATGGTGCAATTGAACTTATTTTTTCTATTTCTCCAGTTTCAGTATTTACATTAAGTTTTGTAAGTCCAGTTTCTCTATCTAGCACTCTCCAAAATGCACCAGGACCTCCAGAACCAGGTAAACTAAGATTTAAAAGTTTATCTTCATCATCTTCACCATCTTGGGGTTCTTCAGATTTATTTTTAGATTGGGTAAAACTAACATCTAAATCTAATGTTAAAGATTGAGGAATAATTATGTCATTTATTTTGTTTAAATATCCTGCCATGTTTCTTGCAGCACAAATTCCTTCTTTTCTTGCAACAGGAGTTAAATTTACACCACCAATACAATCTCCTGCGGCATAAATATTTTTAATAGATGTTTCTAAAAATTCATTTACTTTAATAGATTTATCATCATTTAATTCAACAAAATCTTTAATTATTTCTGTATTTGGAATTTTACCTGCAGCTATTAAAGTTTTACCTTCAAATTCTCCTTTGTCGGTTATAATTGAATTTTCTTTTATTTCTAAAGTATTAGTATTTTCATAAATGTTTACATCTTTGAGAAGATTTTCAACAACATATTCTTTAATATCAGTATCTAAACTTTTCAATGATTCACTTCTTACAAACATATTTACTTTACATCCAAATGAAGAGAATATATTTGAAAGTTCATTTGCTATAATTCCCCCACCAACAATATTCATTGTTTCTGGAAGTTCTTCTAAATTAAGAACATCAGAACTTGTTATTGCAAATTCAGCTCCTTTTATATTTGGAATATTTTGTTTTCCACCAGTAGCTATTAATAATTTTTCACATTGGTAAGTTTCTTCTCCATCTTCATTTTTAATTTTAACAATAATTTCATCTTCTGTTGCTTTTTCAATTTCTGCTTCTCCATAAATTATTGTATTATTATAATATTCATTTTCGCTTTGATTTATTGATCTGAAAATCATTTGAGTTTCTTTTACTTTATCTGTTGCAGTTTTGTAATCAAATTCAATATTTCCTTTAATAAAACCATGGTTTTCAAACCTTTCAAAACTTTTTATAAATCTGCTTATATCAGTTAATGCACAAATAACCATACATCCTTCATTACAACAGGTTCCACCAATGTTTCCTTTTTCAATAAGTAATACTTCTTCGCCGTGTTTTCCAAGTTCGACAGAAGCTAATCTTCCTGCAGGACCTCCTCCAATAACGATATTTTTTACTTTTTTCATGTTTTTCCCTTTTTTATTTTTTATTTTAATTTTAATAATTATTTTAAATATATTTAAATATTTATAAAAATTATTATTAATTTTAAATATTGATGATTAGTTTATTTAATTATAGATTTATTTACATAAAAATTTTATTCAATTAAAAATTTTATTTACATAAAAATTAGGTTGTGTATTATGCTTTTCGAATTATTACTTGTATTTTTAATATCCTTTTTTGGTACTGCATTTTTAAATATGCTATTTAGATTTTTTGGTAAAAGAGGATATATGGGTAATTTATACCAAAATGTTAGAGGTGGAACACCTCGTGCTATTGGGATTATTCCATTTATTTTAATAAGTTTGTTTTTACCTCAAGGATTTAATGATCTTGTTTTAATTATGGGAGTATGTGCATTAATTGATGATATTATAGGTAGAAGAAAATTAGGATCTCTTCCTATTGAAATTGGTCAATTAGTAAGAGGTATTGGAATGCTTTGTGTTATAGGTTTTGGATATCCTATTATAGGATTTTCATCTATTTTAGTTGCTTTATTTATTCAACCTATTAATATTTCTGATATGCAACCTGGAACTACTTGTAATGTAGTTATTATGATGAGTTTATTTACTATTTTAGCTATTTTGATGTTAGGTGTTGGTCCAGTATTTGAAATTCCAGCTTATTACACTCCTCTTGTAGTTTTAGTAGCTTGTTTAGGTTATGCTCCTCTTGATTATTTAGGTAAAATTATGATGGGTGAAGTAGGTAATCATTCATTTGCAATTGGTTTAGGACTTTCATTCTATGTTCTTGGAGGTTTTGTAGGAACTATAATTTTGATTTTAGTCAGTGTATTCTTAATTGCATACTTTAGAAGATATAACTTAACTAGGTTCCTTGTTTCAAAGTTACATATTCCAAATCCTACTTATGGGGATTTAATGATGGATGTTTTAACTGGAGGAGGTTTAGGAGACCTTTTAAGAAAAATCATTCTTGGAGAAAAACAACATGAAGTAAGAAATCCAATACTTATTATTCTTGGATTTAGAAGACTTCTTTATAATCCTTTTGCTCCAAATCATAGTCAACATTTCTCACATAATATATCTACTAAGCCTAGCCTTAATAGATATTCTTAATTTTAGTAAATATTTTATTAGATATTTTTAAAATTGAGATTATTCTATTTTAGTAAATATTTAAGCTGTTATTCTTACATCCTTTTTTTACTATTTTTTATTATTTTTTATAATTCATTTTTACAATTCATAATTTTATTCGTTTATTATAAAAAAAGTAATAAGTAAATATTTAACTATTAATTAATATAATTATGAAAATTATATTATTATGATTAAATTTATATTTTATTTAAAAAATTAAAGGAGAGATTTTATGTGTATTGCTGCACCTGCTAAAATCGTTGAGATAGACACTGAATCTAATATCTGTGCTGCAGACTTTGGAGGAGTAAAACAAAATGCAAGATTAGATCTTCTTCCAGATGCTAAAATCGGAGATTATGTTCTTATTCATGCTGGTTATGCTATTGAAAAATTAAGTGAACAAGCAGCTAAAGAATCTTTAGAAGCTTGGGATGACTTATTAGAAGTATTAGATGAAGAAGATAGAAAATGGGCTGAAGAAAGAAATCAGCTCTAATTAACTAATTCTTTAACTTGTGTTTTTTGAATAATTAATAGCTAATTTTTAGCTATTATTTTTATTATTCTAACTATTATTTTACTATTTTTTCTTATTTTGTGATTTTATGGAAATTAAACTTTTAAAAGAATTAAATTGTCCAGAATGGGTTATTAATCATTCTATTGGAGTTTCTAATAAAGCTTTAGAAATAGCTTCTAATTTTGATGATGTTGATACTAAACTTCTTAAAACTGGAGCTTTACTTCATGATATAGGTCGTTCTAAAACAAATTCTATTGAACATGGAATAATTGGGGCAAATATTCTTAGAGAGTTAAATTTCAGTGAGGAAATTTGTTTAATTGTAGAGAGACATATTGGTACAGGTATTTCAGAGGATGAATCTAAAAATTTAGGGTTACCTGTTAAAAGTTATATTCCTCAAACATTAGAAGAAAGAATAGTTTCTCATAGTGATAATTTATTTAATGGTGCTGATGAAGTCACTGTTGAGTTTACTATGAATAAATGGAGAAGGAAATTAGGTGAAAATCATCCTTCAATTAATGAAATTCAGATTATTCATGAAGAATTAGTTGGTAAATTTATTGATTAATACTACTAAAAATTATTAACTATGAATATTAAATTATTCTAATAGATTATGATTATTTAAGTGATTTAAATGAAAGTTATTTGTTCAGTTGATGAGTCTTTATATAGGCCTGAAGCAGTTAGATGGAGAGAAAGAATGGTTATGATGAAACCTTTAGGTGATGTCGTTGTTGTTCTTCCATGTAGTATGAAAAAACCTTATTCTAACTCTAAATCTCATCAAAAATTCAAAAGAGCTACAAAAGGTTATCAAGAAGTAATAGTAACTTCTCCATTTGGAATTTGTCCAAGAGAAATGGAAAACACTTTCCCAATTCAATCTTATGATGTTACTGTTTCTGGTGATTGGTCTTTTGAAGAAATTAAATTAGCTGGGGAATTACTCCGTGAATATGTTAAAGGAAAAGATGTTATAGCTAATGTTCATGGAGGTTATGAAGATGTTTGTCGTGAATATCTTGATGATTGTACTTATGTATGTCAAGATGGAAAACCAACATCTCCAGATTCAATTTATGAGTTAAGAATGGCTCTTAAAAAATATCCTAAAGTAAAACGTCGAGATAGAGTTCTTAATGAACTTAGATCAATAGCTAAATATCAATTTGGAGAAGAAGCAGCAGCTATTATTACCGATGATGTTGTTGCTAAAGGTAGGTATCATAGAAATATTTATTCTAATGGTAAACAATTAGCTCTTTTAAATAGAGATATTGGTTTATACACTCTTAATTTAGAAGGTGGAAAACGCCTTGCTGAACTTGGTATTAAAGTTGTTGAAATTGACTTTGATTTAAAAACTAATTCTTTGTTTGCTCCAGGAATTGTTAAAGCGGATCATAGTATTATTCCTAAAGATGAAGTTGTTGTTGTAAGGAAAGATGAAGTTGTAGCTGTAGGTAAAGCTGCTTTAACTGGTCGTGAAATGGAAGAAGCAAATAATGGAATTGGTGTTAAAATAAGACATAGAAAGAAATAATTTTTAATAATTATTATTTTTTATTATTTTATTAAAAAGTATCTGTTTATTATTTTAATATATTATCTTTATTATTTTGTATAATATTTTAATAAATTATAAATATGATATCAAACCAATATTATGTTAGTATGAATTCTTTATTATTTGATAAATTATTCTAACCAATTACTTAATATACTTTGTATATTATTTTTTTATTTAATTAAACGAGGAGATATTATGGCTGAAGAATTAGCAAATGCTGTTAAAGAAGCTGTTGTTGCTGTAACCGACCCACATATGGGTGTTAGTATTGTTGAAGTAGGTATTGTACAATCTATTGCAATTGATGGAAGCACTGCAACTATTGTAATTAAACCAACTAATCCTGGTTGTATGAGTGTAACTCGTATGGCTGCTCAAGCAAAACAACAAGCTTCTCAAGTTGAAGGTATTGAAAAAGTCAAAATCGTTATTGAAGGTCATGTAATGGCTGATTCTCTTAACGAAATGCTTAACAAAGAATAATTATTTTTATTCTATTTTTAATTTAATTCAAGTTATTAATTTAATTAAATAATTTTATTTTAATTATTTTAATAGCTTTTTATTAAATAATTCTTATTACCAAAACATTTATATAATAGGTATTACATACTTTATAATATCTGTAATTTTTGTATAGGCTAGTGGCACAGCCTGGTCAGCGCGCACGGCTGATAACCGTGAGGTCCTG
>JAKSUD010000069.1 GCA_024409185.1 archaeon | reverse complement strand
ACTGCATTTTCAAGTAATGGATAATAAGTTTTATCTGGAATATCTGCTTTTAATCTGTTAATTAAGTCAATTTCAGTTCCAATTACAAATTCTTCTTTATCACTATTTTTAATGTAAGTTAACATTCCACCAGTACTAAGAACTGCATCTGCTAAGTCTTGTACAGATTTATTGGATTCTGGATGGATGATAATTTCGGCATTAGGATATTTTTCTCTTGCAAGTGCAATGTCTTCTTCTCGAAACATTTTGTGAACATAACAGTGACCATCTCCAGGTATTGGGATGATTTCTTTATCACACTCTGCTCTTACAAAATCTCCAAGATTATTATCTGGTCCAAAGAGAATAGTATCTTCTTCGAGACTGTTAACTACTTTTAATGCATTTCCTGAGGTACAAAGAATATCTGATTGAGCTTTAGCTTCTCCTAAACTGTTAACATATAAACAGACTGCAGCATCAGGATATTTTTCTTTTGCTTCTTTTACTTGATCTCCAGTAAGCATATGTGCCATAGGACATTCTGCAGTTTCATCAGGAATTATGATTTTTTTATCAGGATTTAAAATATATGCAGTTTCTGCCATAAAATCTACTCCACAGAAAACAACAATATCTTTTCCTTCAATCTCTTTAGCTTTAATACATAATTCTAATGAATCTCCAAGAAAATCAGCTATTTCTTGAACTTCTTTACTTTGATAATTGTGAGCAAGAATAATTGCATTTTTTTCTTCTTTTAATTCAATTATTTCTTTTTGTAAATCTGATAACATTGTTTGCCTCTTAATAATTTTAATTTTAGTTGCTTATTTTTTATTTAATTTTAAGTTTTTTAAATCTTGATTTTATTCTTTTTTAGCTATTTCTTCTTCAATAAGAGTATCTTTTTCATGAAGATAATTAATTTCCATCTCAAGATTTTTAATTTCTTTTTCTAATTTTTCTATTTCTTCTTTTGTATTTATTTTATCTTTACGAGCATATCTTCTTTTTATTTTTTTAGAAGGTTTTTTAGTGTATTTATTGTGAATTAATTGATTTATTTCATTCATTATAATTACTTTTCCAGGGCCTAATATTTCATAATTTGTAGTCCAAGTACTAACTAACATTTTTGGAGCATCTTCGGTTACTAAATCACCTTTAATTAATAAACCATGCTCTTTATTTACCCAATCATATTTTGTGATTGCTTCAGTAACATCTTTTTCAAATTCTTCTAAGTTTACATTAGAAGGTAATGTACTATAAACATCAATTCTATAATCTTCTAAAGGTAAATATCTTTTGTATTGTTTTGCATTAAGTACAGAATTAGGTATTGTTATTACTTGTTTATCTTGATTTATAATAGTTGTTGTTCTTAAACCAATTTTTTTAACAGTTCCTTTATCATTATCAACAGAAATAACATCTCCAACTCTTATGGATTTATCAGATAATACAAATAATCCAGATATGAAGTTTGAAACAATATCTTTAGATGCAATACCAATAGCTATACCAATAATACCTAAACTTAATATAATTGCTTTAATATCAATTCCAAATACTTCTAAAATCCATGCAAAAGCTATAACTAATATAAAATATTTGAGAAGATCATTTAAAACATAAATTACAGTTGTATCAATATGCCATTTGTTTTCTATCCTATTGGTAAGTCGATAAACAATTTTAATAAATATGAACGCTCCAATAGCTATTAATAATATTTTTAAGATAATGCTTAATCCTAATCCGATTGTAATTATCTGGTTCATATAATTCATATTTTTCATCTCAGTATATTTTTATTAATTTTAAATTAATACTTAAATTGAAACTGTAAGATATTGTTAAATTAAAACTATAAAATAATCTTAAATTGAAACTGTAAGATAGTCATATGCAATAATTGTATTTTCAAAGACTTCTTTTGCTTCTTTTTTCATAATTTCATCATCTGAATATCTTGTACTAATATGTGTAAGTATTAATTCTTTAACATTAGCTTCTTTTGCAATATTTGCTGCTTCTTTTGTTGTTGAATGACAATTAGCTATTGCATGTTCTTTATCTGCATCTTGATAAGTTGATTCATGGATTAAAATGTCACTATTTTTTGCAAATTCAATCATTTGCTCACAAGGCCTTGTATCTCCAGAGTAAGTGAATTTTTTACCCACTCTTTTAGGGCCTAAAACTTGTTCTGGTTTTATTTTTCCATTTACTTCAACACTTTCTCCATTTTGAAGTTTTCCAAAGAGAGGACCTACAGGAACTCCAAGATCAATAGCATTTTGTCTTATGAATTTTGGTTTTTTCTTTTCACAGATAGAATAAGCCATATTTGTAAGATTATGTTCAGTTTCAATAGCTTCAACAGTATATTTTTCTGTTTCAAGAATTACTCCACTTTCTATTTCATGAATATTAATATTGTAATTAATTTGGAAATAACCTAATTGGGATATTGCATTTATTAATTTTGTAAGTCCTTTAGGACCATAAATATCTAAATCTTTAGTTCTTCCTCTAAATCCTATAGATTGGATAAGTCCTGCAAGACCAAGAATATGATCTCCATGATAGTGAGTTATGAAAATTTTATCTATTTTCATTGGACTTATTTTAGCTTCAATTAATTGTCTTTGGGTTCCTTCACCACAATCAAATAACATGACTTCTCCAAATGCTTTTAGAGTAATTGCAGTATGATTTCTATGTTTTGTTGGTACTGCTGATGAAGTTCCTAAAAATGTTACTTCCATATAATCCCTTATTTTATTCTATCTTGTGTAATTTTTTAATATAGTTTAAGTTCATTAATTTCATAATTGAATTTTTGAATCATGATAATTTAATTTATATAATAAACTATATTATATTTAACTTTGTAAATTTAAATATATAAACTATAACGACATATATTAATTTAATTATATTTATTATAGAAAATGTATTATTTATAAAAAATTTTTATTATTTTTATATTTGGGGATAATTATGAAAGACATTATTGAATATATGCTAAAAGAAGATTGTGGATTTGGAGATATTACTTCTAATGCATTAATTCCTGAAGATAAAATATTTGCTGGAAGATTAATCTCAAAAGAATCAGGTATTCTTGCAGGTATTAATATTATTAAAGATTTATTTTTAGATTATGGTATTGAAATTATATCTTCAATGAATGATGGGGATAAAATTAAAAAAGGAGATTTACTTTTAGAAATTAAAGGTAATGCTCGTAAAATGTTGCTTTTAGAAAGAACTGCTCTTAATTTATTAATGAGAATGTCCGGTGTAGCTACTGCAACTAATCGTGTTGTAAATAAAGTGGTTGAAGTTAATCCTAATTTAAGAGTTGCAGGAACTCGTAAAACTTCTCCAGCTATTGCAAAATTTGATAAATTAGCTATTTCTATTGGTGGTGGAGATACTCATAGATTTGCACTTGATGATATGGTTTTAATTAAAGATAATCATATTGCTGTTGTAGGTTCTGTTAAAGAAGCACTTTTGCTTGCTAAAGCTAATGTAAGTTTTTCTAAAAAAATCGAAATTGAAGTAGAAACTCTTGAAGATGCGATTATTGCATGTGAAAATGGTGCTGATATTGTAATGTTAGATAATATGGATTCAGATCAAATTAATGATACTTTGGAAGCTTTAGTTAATAAAAATCTTAGAAATGATGTATTAATTGAGGTTTCAGGTGGAATCACAGAGGATAATATTTTAGATTATGCAAAATGTGATGTTGATATTATTTCTTTAGGTTCTTTAACTCATGCATCAAGAAGTCTTAACTTTAGTTTGGATATGGATTAATTTTTTATTAAAATCATAATTCGATATTGTGGTTTTATTCATTATATTTTTATAATATTTTTTATTATATTTTTACAGTATTTTTTATAATTATTTTATTATATTTTCTAATTTTCATTTATTTTAATCTTTGTAGGTTATTTGTTCTTTATTTTATTTATTAATAATTTTAAATCTTTTATTTTGTCTTTTAATCTTTTTATTTTTCTTATTTTTCTTTATTTGGATTGGATTATTCTTATTTTATGTTTATTATTTTATTGGCTTTTAATTTCTTTGTTATGTGATTTTAAATCTTATTTTTTGGTTTTTATTTAGTTTTGGTTTTTTATAAGATGTATAATGGGTTTTTAGTTCTTATTTTTAATTTTAAATCTCTATTTGCTGTTATTTTTCCTCTTTTTTTTCAGAAAGATTTAAATACTTTGTTAAATTAAATTTTAAATACTTAAATCTTTTTATTTCGACTTTTCGGAAATTTTAAGATACTAATTTATAAAATTCGGTTGTAAAATCTTTTTGAAAGTTTTTAAATTTTTTAATTTATTTAATTATTATTTTAATTATTCTTTCATAACACTTTGATAATATTTTGAATTAAAAATTTATTATTTTCATTTATAAATGAGGTGAAATGATTTTAATGAAAAATAAACTATTGTTTATTTCAATATTGGTTGTTCTTTGTATTTCCATTGGATCTGCATCTGCAGTTGATATTAATACTGAAAGTGCTGATGCTTCTGGAATAACTAATGAAATAAATGTAGTGGATGCTATAGATATTAATGTTGATAATACAAATATTGATGTTAAAGATGATGATGTTGATGATTTAAATAATGAAGATAAGGAATCTTCTGATGTTATAAAAGAATCTTCAGATATTAATTCTAGTGTAAATACTAAAGAAGTAAAAACAATTTCTGCTGTTTCAGCATCTCAAGTAAGTTCTGAATCTAATACAAAAACAATTTCTGCTGTTTCAGCAAGTACTGTAACTACTGCTCAAATTCTTACTTCTGCAGTTAATTTAAAAAATTATGTATTGAATCATCATGGATTACCTAAAACTGTAACTGTAAATGGTAAATCTTATGGTACTGAAGAATTTCTTTATTTAATGACTTTAGTTCTTAAAGATATTAATGCAGGTAAAACTTCTAAAAGTTATTCTATTAAATCAGTTCCTGATCATGGTAAAGACCTTAATGGTGATTGGGTTTTATCTTTAAAACTTACTAAAGCACAATATCTTGATGTGGCTAAAAGAGTTGGTAATTATATTGTTAATAATGGTAAAGTGCCTAATTATGCTACTTTAATTAATGGTAAAAAAGGAGATTATAAATTATATACTTATGAATTTTCATGTATATTAAGTTCTTATAAAACTAATAAATCATTACCTAGCTCTTGTACATTTGATTGTTCAATATTCCAAACTTACTCTATAAGTAGTAAACTTTTAAGTTTGGTGGGTAAAGATTTAACTTTTTATTTAACCACTGATAATATTGTGGGTAAATCTACTGATTCCGCTGCACTTAACACATTAAAAAATACTTTAACTTCTTTAGGTTATAAAGTTAAAGTCCTTGGTGTCGGTCCAAATTATCACAATGTCGCTTATCAATATGGTTGTACTGGTTCTAATTCAGTATTATTATGTTGTTTTGGTGGTGTAGATGTT
>JAKSUD010000068.1 GCA_024409185.1 archaeon | reverse complement strand
AGATAATAAAGATAAAGAAAATGAAGAATAGAAGTTATTTTCTGAGTTTAATTTAAGTTTTATATCTAATTTATTACTAAGCTTATGGTATCTTAAAATTTTTTATCTTAGTTATTTACTTTAAACTTGTTATTATATTTATAAAATTATATTGAATCGATTTAAGGAGGTTTACAATGTCTAATCATAGTTTGTTAAGATCAATTATTTCATCATTTACTAAACATAATATTATTAGTATTGGTACTAAATATTTCCCTACAACTCCTCTTGAGACAGAATATGTGGATATGTTTAATTATACTCAAACTATGCTTATGGAGATTGAAAAGGCGAATATTACTACAGAAAGTATTTTTACTAATCTTGTTCGTGATGTAGGTCGTGAAAATATTCCAGAACATCATAGTTTTTATGAATTACTTCCGGCTGAGAATAATGTTGAAGAATATGCTCTTGTTAGTAATATTATAATGGGTAGTGACCGTTATATGTATGTTGAGCTTTCACAACCTTCTAGAATTATTAATCAATTTACAGAAATTATCATATCTGAAAAAGGGGAGATTATTGAACGTAGTTCTACAGAATTAGTTGCAAGAATGATGTCTAAAAATGATGCTATTCGTGTAGCTATTAAACTTGTAGGTATAGGTCTTCAAACTGGAATTAGTATCAGAGCAGCAGCTGGAATGACTGGTGCTGCAGCTATTGAAAGGTCTATTAAGTTTAATAGAGAAGTTGGGGATGTTTCAGGTGTAGCATTTACTAAATTAGGTGGAGAATATGCATTAGTTTTAGATGATATATTCAGTTTAGGTCATTCAAAAGCTCCTGAATATCAACATTATCTATTCATTGATATTGTAAATTCTACTAAATTTATCTCTAAAAGTGGTAGGGATACTCTTGTTGAGTTAATGACTCGAGTTAAATCCTTTATGGAAGACTGTGGTGGTCAAATTGAAGGGTATCGTGAAGGAGGAGATGATTTAATTGCTCGTTTCCCAAGTAAGGATATAGCTATTCGTGCTGGTCTTGATTGTGCTTGGTTTATTCTTAATAATGGTGCTAATGTGAAAATTGGTATTGGTAAAAGTAGACGTGAAGCAGGTGAGCGAGCAAGTAGAGCAGAAACTATTATAAAAAGTATGAGTGGATTTAATTCATTATCATTAGTTGTTTTTGATTTAGCTAATGGTTTATATGCTTATACAATACCTTCTGAGTTTTTAAGAACACTTGTTGATTTATTTGCTAATAAAAAAGGTCATTTAGTCTCTGTATTTTTAGCTATTTTAATCATTTGTTATATTTTAGCTATTCTTGGTTTAGGTATTTATGGGTTTATAGTTGTTATAATTGCTGTTATTTATGCTTTAATTAAATAGCTATTATAGAATTATTAAAAATTTTTTATAAAATTTAAACTTTATTTATTTTTTTTAAAATAATTAATTATATTTTAGATTATTCTAAATTAGGTGAATTTAATGAAACAGAAGAAACAAATAAATTGGAGATCAATTATAATGATCTTATTAATTTTTGCTTTTATTGTAGGAGTATTTATTGGAGTTAGTCAAATATTTGATTTTGGTTCTGATGATAAAAATTCTACAAAAATTGTTTATGAAGATGTGACTTATAATATATCTTATTATGAAAATGAGTCTAGTTCTGATGTTTCTTTTGTTGATGATGGAAATTACTCTGATAGTAATTTAAAAGTTTATAATGCATCATATTTCAATAAAGATAAAAATAAAACTAAAAAAACTAATACTACTAAATAGTAGTATTTTAGTATAAATTCCTATTTTATTTTTTTTACTAAATTTTTACTTAATTTATTTTATTAATGGTCTGCTTTTTATATTAATTTTTATTTTATAAGGATGAAATTCTTAAAATTTATTATGAGGTTATTTTTATGTTAAATAATATTAAAATTATTGATGGAGGAATATGTGCTGTAGAAGATGTAAAAGCTGCAGGTTCACGTGTAGGAAAGTATGGTCTTGCAGTTATAGAATCCAAAAACAGTACTGCTTCTGGAGTATTTACTTCAAATAAAGTTGTTGCAGCTCCTGTTATTCATACAAGAGAAATGATTAAAGGAGGTAAACTTTCTTTAGTTGTAGTAAATAGTGGTAATGCTAATTGTTTCACAGGTGAAGAAGGAGTTGCAGATTGTGTTAAAACAATAAAATTTGCTTCTGAATTAACTGGTGTTTCTGCAGATGAAATAGCTACTGCGTCAACTGGAGTTATTGGTCGTAAAATGCCAATGGATACTATTTTACCTCTTGTTGAAGAGTCTATTTCTAAATTAGAAAATTCTCCTGAAAATTCTACTGAAGCAGCTAAATCTTTAATGACTACTGATACTTATCATAAAGAATTTGCTGTTGAAGTTGCTCTTGAAGAAGGAACTGTTAAAATTGGAGGAATTACAAAAGGTGTAGGTATGATTGCACCAAATATGGGAACTATGTTATGTTTCTTAGCTACTGATGCGGTAATTTCTTCTGAGGATATTAATAAAGCTTTAAAAGAAGCTGTTAATAAAAGTTTTAACATGATTGTTGTTGATGGTGATGAAAGTACTAATGATATGGCTCTTTTAATGGCAAATGGTAAATCTGATGTTGAAGTAGTTAAAGATGGAGTTATTGATGAGAATTTCCAAGAAGCATTAAACTTTATTTGTATTAGTTTAGCTAAAATGATGGCTCGTGATGGTGAAGGAGCTACTAAATTTATTGAATGTAAGGTTAATGGTGCTAAATCTGATGAAGATGCAATTAAAGCATCAAAATCTGTTATTTCATCTTCTTTAGTAAAATCAGCTATTTTTGGTGGAGATCCTAATTGGGGTAGAATTGTTGCAGCAGTAGGTTATTCAGGTTGTGAAATGGATCAGACTATGATAACTATTGCTTTATCAGATGATAATGGTAATGAATCTATTCTTGTAAATAAAGGTGAAATTTTAGCTTTTGATGGAACTGAATCTCTTAAAAAAGCTGAAGAAATTATGCAAGAAAAACATGTTAATATTCTTGTTGACTTATATCAAGGAAACTCAACAGCTACTGCATGGGGCTGTGATTTAACTTATGATTATGTTAAAATAAATGCAGAGTATACTACCTAAATACTCTTATTTATTTAAACATATCTTTTTTTATTCTTTTTTTTAAAATAATTAATTTAATTATTTTTTGCATTGTTTTTATAAAATCTATTTTTTTAAACTAATTACTAAATTATTTCATTAAGTAATTAGTTATTCTATAAGCACAATAATAATCTACAAAGCTTGGGCTATGACTTTTCATATCTTTTGCACCATCATAATAACCTTCTCTGTATGATTCACTATATTCATAAGCTTCATCATAATCCATTTGTTCTTGAACATAATCTTCTTGTGCTTTATCTAATTTTTTATATAATATTTCTTTACTAATTTTTGATTTAGGAGTGTTTTTTATTATTTCTTCAATTTCTGGAGTTATTTTATCTCCATTGAATGAAATAGCAAATATATTTTTCCCTACTGCAAAGAAGACATAACTTACATTGTGTTCACAAACAGATCTATAACTATGTAAAATTACTGTATCATGTCCACCTACTTCTTTTAATTTAAGGTCATTTAACTCTTCAATTGTGGATTCATAACCATAAATTTCTTTTAAACTACTATTGTCATTAAGTGAAGCTATAGAAAAATCAAATACAGTTTCTAACATATATGTATTTCCCACTAACTTTCCATCTGCATATTTAGGAGGTATTTTAAAATTTACTCCACTTATATTAATTTCTTTCCAATCAGAGCTATCTGTAGCAGCTATTGGATTTAAACTCATTGATAAAATAATAATGCTTAAACAAATTCCAATAATAATTTTTTTATTCATATTTTTTAATATTCATTTTTTACTTTTTATAGGTTTTTATATCATTTTAGGAAAAATTTAACAATTAATTTAACTTTACTTTTTATAGGTTTTTATATCATTTAAGGAAAAATATAAAAATTAATTTAACTTATTATACGATACATTTATAAACTTTAAAAATATAAATATAATTAAGTTTTTTAATTAAAGCTTTTTTTATTTAAAATTATACTATATTTTTCAATATAGCTTATTATCATATTATAATTTTAGATTTCACATGATATAGCAATAGCTATGTTTTATTAACTGTTGTTATGTTTATTATAAGATTATTTAATAATCTTGTCGTTATGGCACAAAAACTATTAAAGGAGGAAAAATATTATGGCTAAAGTTAAAGGTACTAACAAAAGAACTAGACCTAAAAGATCTTATACTAAACCAGGTAGTAAAAGAGGAAGAGGAGTTAAACAAACTTGGAAAAAATAATTTTTCCATAATTTAACTATTTTTCTTATTTTTAATTTTATTCGAATGATTATTTTTAACTAATTTTAGATTTATTATATATTTTGACTTATTTTATTGTTTTTACTTTAGTATATTAAAAAGTGATGATATAATGGATACTGTAAATATTTTGGTAGATGCGTTACCTTACATTAAAAAATTTCATAATAAAAAAATCATGATTAAATATGGAGGCCATGCAATGGTTGATGAAAATGCTATGGCTTCTACTGCAAGAGACACTGTTCTTTTAAAATATGTTGGTATGAAACCTATTGTTGTTCATGGAGGGGGTCCTGAAATTACTCGTTCTATGAAAAAATTAGGTAAGGAACCTAAATTCATCAAAGGTTTAAGAATTACTGATGAAGAAACTATGGAAATTGTTAAAATGGTTCTTGTAGGTAATATTAATACTGATATTGTTTCTAATTTATGTTTCCATGATGGTAATGGTGTTGGATTATCTGGTAAAGATAGCAAATTAATTCAAGCTCATAAAAAAATCCATGTAATTGAAAATGATGATGGTGAACTTGAAGAGATTGATTTAGGTTTAGTTGGTGAAATTGAATCAATTAACCCAGGAATTCTTGAAATGTTAACTGAAAATGATTATATTCCTGTTGTATCTCCTATTGGTGTAGCAGAAGATGGTACTACTTTAAATCTTAATGCAGATACTGTTGCTGGAGGAATAGCTGGAGAAATTGATGCTGAAAAATTAATCATTTTAACTGATGTTCCAGGTGTATTAAGAAATCCTAAAGATCCTTCAACTTTAATTCAAAAAATAAAAGTTGATGAAGTTCCAGGACTTATTGAAGAAGGAGTCATTACTGGTGGTATGATTCCTAAGATTGAGACTTGTGTTGAAGCTATTAATAATGGTGTTAAATCAGCTCATATTCTTGATGGAAGAGTAAAACACTCTTTACTCCTTGAAGTATTTACTACTGAAGGAGTAGGAACTATGATTTATAAAGATTAATTCTTTTGTAGTTCTTTTTTATTTATTTTTTGTGTTTTTATACTTATTTTTTCTATTTTTTCTTATTTTTTTTATTTATTTTTTGTGTTTTTATACTTATTTTTTCTATTTTTTCTTA
>JAKSUD010000067.1 GCA_024409185.1 archaeon | reverse complement strand
ATAGTATGCTTAATTTAAATTAAGAATAAAAAATTTAAAATATAAAAAATCAATTAAATTATACTTATTTAATTAAAAAAATCATGATTTAGGGATATTATGATAAAAATAGAAAATCTTAGTAAATCTTATAAAGCAGATAATGGAGAAGAAATTCCTGCTTTAAAAAATATTAATCTTGAAATTAAAGAAGGTGAAATAGTAGGTATTTTTGGAACTAGTGGTTCTGGTAAGACTACTCTTCTTAGAATTTTAAGAGGTGTTGAAGCTTTTGATGAAGGTGAAGTAACTGTAAGTCGTTTTACTTTAAAACCAGATTCATCTCAATTTTATTTTAATCAAGTTAAAAAAGAAACTGCTATACATCTTCAAAGATCCTTTGGTATTTGGCCAGAATCTGCTCTTGAAAATGTTTTAAGAAAACTTTATGCAAGTAGATATGGTGATGAAGGAGATGTAGATTTAAAAGAAGCAGAAAAAATGTTTGGTAAAGAAGCAGATGAAATCCTTGAACTTGTAGGTCTTTCTCATAAAAGAGATCATTTAGCTTCTGTTTTAAGTGGTGGAGAAAAACAAAGACTTATTATGGCTCGTCAATTAGCTAAAAAACCTAAAGTAATGTTACTTGATGAACCAGCTACTATGTCTTGTCCTAAAACCAAACAAGATATTCTTAATGCTGTTAAAAACATTAATAAAGAACTTGGAATTACCATTGTTTTTGTTTCACATTTACCTGAAATTCATAAATTCTTAGCTGATAGAGTTATTCTTTTAGAAGATGGAGAAATTGCAAAAGAAGGTTCTGCAGATGAAATTATTGATGAATTCTTAGAAGATATTGAAAATCCTGTTGATATTGAAATTGAATCAACAGATGAAACTTTAATTAAAGCTCAAGGAATTAATAAAAGATTCTATTTATTCACAGGTGGAGAAGTATTAACCATTGATGATGTTAATTTTGATGTTAAAAAACAAAACATTCTCTCTTTAGTTGGACCAAGTGGTGCTGGTAAAACTATCCTTTTACGTATGTTAGGTGGATTAGACTTACCAGATACTGGTGATATTTTATTTGAATTAAATAAAGAGAATGATGATGGTGAAATTGAATCTAAATGGGTTAATATTGAAGAAGCTGGCCTTGATAGAATGGAAATTAGAAGAAACTTAGGTTTCATGCACCAAGAATTTGCTTTAATGTATTATGCAACTATTCAAAATCAATTAGCTGTTAAATTAGGTTATAAAAAATTTGAATTAGTTGAAGAAGCTAAGGAAAGAGCAAAAGAACTTGGATTACCTGATATTCTTTTAGATGCTTTATATCAACTTACTGATTTGCCTGCAAGTGAAGCTAAAGCAAGACTTGAACAAATTGGTCTTGAACCTTCAATTTTAGATGAATTATTCCCTAAATTCCCTGAAACTGCAGTTAAAGAAGAAGTATCTGATATATTTGAAGCTTTAGATTTATCTCTTGATATTTTACCAAGAAAATCCTATGAATTATCTGGTGGTCAACAAGTAAGAGCTATGCTTGCTCTTGTACTTGCATCAAGACCAGGTGTTTTATTATTAGATGAACCATTCGGAGATTTAGATCCTAAAACTTTAAGAATTGTAGCTAACTCTCTTAAAAAGATTTCAAAAGAATTTGGAACTACAATTGTTATGATTTCACATAATACTGACTTTATTAAAGAGTTAAGTAATAGAGCTATCTTTATTGATGATGGTGTATTATTAGATGATAGTGATGATGTAGATAAGATTGTATCTGACTTTATTGGATTTTGTGAAGCTGATTACTTAATGTAATCATTTCACTATTATTTTTTAGTTAACTATTATTCAGTTAAAAACTATTGAAAAGATGATTTTATGTTTAAAAATATTTTAGTAGCTAATGATGGTTCTGAGTATGGTAATAAAGCTGTAGATTTAGCTATTGATTTAGCAGTTAAATATGATTCTAAAATCTCTGCATTATATGTTATGGATTTTGCTTCTGATTTGTCTTATGATGAATTAGATGATGCAGGTGGAGCTGTTTTAGATGAAATTACTGCAAAAGGTAATGAAGCTGGTGTTACTGTTGTAGAGCATATTATAACTGCAAGTCCAGTTAATGATATGGAAACTATGATTCGTAAGATTAATCCAGATATTGTTGTAATTGGAGCTCATGGAACTACTTATGATAAAAATCAAGAAACTGCTGTTAGTAAAATAGGTAGTGTAGCTGAAAATGCTCTTAAAGTTTCTAAAGTTCCAGTTATTATTGTTAAATAGTTATCATTATGGTTAATTAATTTTATTTTTTTAATTTTTCAATATTTTCAACTTTTTTTACTATTTTTTCTTGTATTTTTTTATAAAAATATAAGTTATTATTCTTAACAGAACTAACTGTTTGTATTTATATGAACATATTTATATATTAGAAAATATAAATTAATAAATAGAATTTTTAAATTATTTAAAAATTCATATGTAAAGGAGATTATATATCATATAAATGAAATTAAATTTAAGGAGATTGAATTTAAAATAAATCCTAACTAAAGGAGATGTTATGTATGGCAGATGAAATGAGATGTACTGTTTGTGGGTTTAAATATTACTCTGAAGACGGTTTAGAAAGAGAAGGTATAGCTCCAGGTACTGCTTGGGAGGATATTCCAAAAGATTTTAAATGTCCTTTATGTGGTGCTGGAAAAAATTTATTTAGATAAATTAATTAGTTAATAGTTTAGTTAGTTAATCTAGTTTAATAAATTTAAAGAAAATATATAAATTTAATTAAATTTAAGGAGATTTTAATATGGTAATGGTATGTGACGCATGTGGATGGGAATATAAAGTAGAAGAAGGAGATTCAGATAATGGTGTAGCTCCAGGTACTGCTTGGGAAGATATTCCTGATGATTGGGAATGCCCAGTATGTGGACTTGAAAAAGATGGATTTTCAGAAGAATAAATTATTTATTTATCCATAGACAATAAATAATATTAACAGTTAAATTAACAAATATATTTATAAAAAGAGGTGAAAAATATGGTTAATGAAAAAATGGAAGCAGCATTAAATGCTCAATTAAATGCAGAAGTTTACTCTGGATACTTATACTTATCCATGGCAGCTTATTTTGAAGATATTGACTTAGCAGGTTTTGCTAATTGGATGAGAGTACAAGCTGAAGAAGAATTAGAACATGGAATGAAATTCTATGATTACATTATCAGAAGAGGAGCATCAGTAACTCTTGAAGCTATTGAAAAACCTCAAACTGAATGGGAATCTCCATTAGCTGTATTTGAACATGTATTATCTCACGAAAAAATGGTTACTGGTCTTATCAATGATTTAGTTGATTTAGCTATTCAAGAAAGAGATCATGCAACTAACAACTTCTTACAATGGTTTGTTGAAGAACAAGTCGAAGAAGAAGAAAATGCTATGGAAATGTTAGCTAAAGTTAAATTAGCTGGAGACGACAATTCTATAATTTACACTCTTAATGAAGAGTTTGCTACTCGTGTACGTACTCCTTCAGAAGAATAAATTCTATATTCTTAATTTTTAAAGAATAATTTTTATTATTCTTTTCTTTTTTTCTATTTTTTCTAAATTTCTTTTTTTTAATAAATTTTTTCTATAAACAGAATATTTATTATATATAAATTTTATAATTATATATGTAATTTAATTTTTAAGACAGACTTTAATTTTGTCAATTATATTTAAATTATTTGTCTGCTAAAAATTTTTTATTTTTTTAATATATTTGGAAATAATCTATTTAAAATGAGGTATTTTTTCTTATGAATTTTAATAAGTTTTTTATTGTGTTTGTTGTTTTACTTGTAGGTTTTTTACTTGTCAATGCAAGTACTGCTACTGAATTGGATGATTCAGTTATTGTAGATAGTGCAAGTTCACATCAAGATATTAGTGTAAATGATATAAATAATTTAAACATTAAAGCTGAGGATACTGGTTCTGATGTTATTAAATTAGGTGATGGTGGAAGAGATTTTACATATTTGAATGGTCTTATTCAAAATACTCCTGAAGGTGATGAAGTTAGTTTAGATCAAGATATTATATTTGTTTCTGATAATGATTCTGCTTTTAAAAAGGGTATTAATGTTAATAGAAGTATTACAATTAATGGTAATTGTCACACTATTGATGGTATGTATATAGCTCGTGTATTTAATGTTACTGCAGATAATGTAATAATTAAAAATTTAACTATTTTAAATGTGGGTGGTGATTTGGATGGTGGTGCTATTTATTGGTCTGGTGTTAATGGTGTTTTAAATTCTTGTACTCTTAATAATTGTCGTGTTAATGATGATGGTGGTGCTATTTATTGGTCTGGTGTTAATGGTGTTGTGAGTGATTGTAATTTCATAGAATGTGATAGTTATTCTGATGATGGTGGTGCTATTAACTTCTTTAATAATGGTAATGTGAGTGGTTGTAGTTTTATTAATAATACCGCTCTTACTTCAGGTGGTGCTATTAACTTCTTTAATAATGGTAATGTGAGTGGTTGTAGTTTTATTAATAATTCTGTAGGGCCTTGGTATGGTTCTAGAATTGTTGAAGGTGGTGCTATTTCCTTTGGAGGTAAGGGTTCTGTGATTAATTGTGATTTTGTTAATAATAGCGCTCTTTTTATGGATCAACATAAAAGTTTTGGTGGTGCTATTTCCTTTGAGAGTAAAGGTTCTGTGATTAATTGTAGTTTTACAGAGTGTAATGCTCGTGAAGGCGGAGCTGTTTATTTTAATATAGCTAATAGTATTATTACTAATTCTAATTTCACTAATAATTATGCATATGCATTTGGTGGTGCTATTTCTAGTCAAAGTATTTTTGTTATTAATGGTTGTAATTTTAATAATAATCCAACATTTTCAATAAGTAATGGTACTGTAAATTTTGGTCATGGTGAAAATTTAACTGGTTGTATAAATTTAAAGTATCATAGATTTGAGGAGATAATGGATACACTATTAAAAGGTAAGTTTACTGCTACTATTAATGGTGTTGATTATAATGGTACTATTGATGATAATGGTAAATTTATTATTTATAATGCGGATAGTTTAAATATAGGAGATTATACTAATATATTAATTAAATATCAACAATTTGATGGTAATGGTATTTATTCTGTTAGTACTGTCAATTTTACTATTGAAAAAGGTGTTCCTACTATTAATTTATCTGTTAAATCTAGTAATTTGGATGTTAATAAGTTTGTTGAGGGTGATGATGTAATTGTTATTGTGACTTTACCTAAAGATGCTACTGGTTTTGTTTTAATTAGTGTTGATGGTGGTAAGTGGATTAAGGCACCTATTGTTAAGGGTGTTGCAGAATACACTTTTAAAGGTTTAAAAGTAGGAAATCATACATTCCTTGTTAAATATCCTGGTGATGATAACTATTTACCTGTAGCAACTACTGCAGATATAACCATTACTAAAAAAAACTGATCCTAATCCTGATCCTACTAATCATTCAGGAATTCCTATGGAACATACTGGTAATCCATTAA
>JAKSUD010000066.1 GCA_024409185.1 archaeon | reverse complement strand
ATTTAAAAGTAGTTTTAATTTTTTTAAAATAATTATATTCTAGGGTTGGGTGGTTGTATAATTATAATTAGCTATTTTTTTAAAACATGGTTTTTTATTAAATTAGTATTATTTTTTCTTTTTCTTGAGGTTCTTCTTTTTCCTCTTTTTCTTTAATTAATTTTTTTCTTTTTTCTGTTTTTTCTACAGATTTCATTAATTTTTCTAAGTCTACAAGAAATATATTGTTTTTCTTAGCTAATTTTTTACTTATACTAATATTACTATTTTTTTGGATTGAGATTAGAACATTACCAATAACAACATCGCTTGCATTGAAAATTGGTTCAATTACAGTTTTTATAGATTTTGGAAGTTTGAATTCAGATTGGAGTTCTGTTTCAATAAATCCTTGAGTTTCATTTTCTAATAATATATCTAATTCTACATTAGATCTTTTTAAATCTTTAACATAACTTCTAAGATTATCATCAGGACCTACTAGTAACATTAAATTAGGTTCTGTTTTAATATAATTTTGAGCAATCCTAATATGTGCTCCACCATATTTTTTGGAAATTTCAATAAATTCTTCCATTCTGTATTGATTTCCTTTTAACATTACAACATCAAATTTTTTGTGGACATGTTTTGATTCAACAGTAACATGTTTTCTGAAAATTAATCTAATATCTTCATTTGCTTGAGTTAGTGCAAATAAAATAGCAGTAATTATTTTATTATTTCCTGCAATTGCACACCATAAATCTTCACTTTCATCTTTTGGTGTAACTTTTGCTGCACGTCTAAGCATTTGTATTTTATTTTCAATCATAAGTCCACATCTTAATTATGTTATTGGTTTTTATATTTTTATTTTTTAATATATTTAATAATATATTTTCATACTCTATATATCTATATAATTTTTTATTTATAAATTTATTTTGTGTTTTTTGCAGATTTTTATAGTTGATTATTTAAATGATTAAATACTAATATTAAATTGTAATTAAATATTTGATTATTTTGGATTATCAAAAATACTAAATTTAAAAGTTATTAATTCACGGTAATATTTTTATCTATTCAAATTATTCTTTCAATAAATTTTTGTATTGATTTAAGAATATTATGAAATAATTTGAATTTTTAAGTTATTTCGTTATTTACCTATTTAGAATTATTTAATTTTTATTTGTACTATGTATTTTTATTAAATTACAAAATTAATCTTAATTAATAATTTTTAACTTAATTGAACAAATTGGAGTCGTTTTTTAGAAAAAATTAATAAATGAGTTTGTTAAAACTATTATTGGAGTCAAATTATGAATTTAAAAAGTATAGGAATGAGGTATTTTTTTGGAATTCCAGATGCAATTTCATTTTTGAATTTGGTCTTTGGATTTTTAGCTATATTGATGGTTTATGAGCAAAATTTATCTTTAGCATCAATGTGTATAATTATTGCTGTTATCTTTGACTCTGTAGATGGATGGGTTGCTAGAAAAACCAATCGTATTGATGTCTTTGGATTTGGTAAAAATATTGATTCTTTAGCAGATATTGTTTCATTCGGTGTTGCACCTGCAGCTGTTTTATATGCTGCTATTGGTGCTACTGGTGGTTATAGGTATTTTGTATTATTAGTTTGTTTATTTATGATATTCTGTGGATTACTTAGACTTGCTCGTTATAATGTTATTTCTGATAAAATTGATTATGATGGGTTTGTAGGTTTCCCAATTCCAGGAATTGCGATGGTCGTAGCTACTTATTACTTAAGTGGATGTCTTAATGATATTGTTGCTATTATTTTAATGATATTTGCAGGTTATTTGATGATTAGTACAATTATGTACTCTAAAATTAAAGATCTCACTGTTCTTGCTATTGGGGCATTGTTAATTGTTTTAATTTTAATTCCTGTGGATATTGTTATTTTAGGTATTAATATTCCGGCTATATTGTTATTAATATTAGTCTTAATTTATATGTTAATCCCATGTTTAGAATTCTTCTTAGAAGTAGATGATTTATTCACTAAAGAAATGGTGATTAAAGAAGTTAATAAGGCTAGACAAGTAACTGGTGAAAAACTTAATGAATCTATGGATAAAGCAGGTTCTAAATTAAGTAGTACTAAAGAAAAAGTTAGTGATATGAAGAATACTGTTAATAGTTTTTCATATGATAAAGAATCTAAAACTGAAGATGATGATTCAAATAAAGATGATGAGTGGTTATAGTTTATTAATAATCTAAAATGACTCTATTCTTTGTTTTTTCTTTTTTTCTTTTTTTATTTTCTTTATTACTAATTAATTTTATTCATTATTACTTAATTTTCAACTTTTGCTTATTTTTTATTTATTATCTTTAAATTTAGTTTATTAATTTAATAGATATAATTAAGTTATTATTAGGTTCTGATAATAATTTTTATAATTATTAAACAATCACTTATAATCTTTCTACTTTTTATTACCTTGTTCTGTAAGGTTTGATCGTTATGAGTGATTTGGGTGGTCGTTTTAAATTTTTAAAAAAATTTTCTTCTAAATTGGATAAATTATTATTAGGAGATATGATTCAATCAAATAAATCAGATTCTAAAAAGGTTTCTATAGATTCTCTAAATGATTTAAATTATAGTTCTAATTATCATAATTATAAAAATACTGATTATAATAGTTATAATAGCTATGATAATTATGATGAAAATGATAGATTAAATAATCATTATTTTGATGATAAATATTCTGAATATATTTATAATGAAGAGTTTAATAGAAGTCCTAATTTTTCCAATGATTTAAGAGATGATGAGTATTTTGATAATGAATATGATGTTTATTTTAAAGAAAAATCTTTAATTAATCAAACTGCTCCTATTAATAATTATGATACTAGAAATAATAATGTTAATCTTACTAATAAGGATTTAGGTGGAAATACTTCTAAATCTAAAGGTTTATCTTCATTTAA
Organism: archaeon; assembly: GCA_024409185.1. Classification (GTDB taxonomy): domain Archaea; phylum Methanobacteriota; class Methanobacteria; order Methanobacteriales; family Methanobacteriaceae; genus Methanobrevibacter. The sequence goes on along the minus strand of JAKSUD010000066.1, from coordinate 2,630 downwards.
TCTTGCTGATTTGAAGAATAAACTTCTTAATTCAGATACTTCTTCGAAAAAGAATTTTGGTTTAATTGCAATTTCTTTAATAATTTTAGTTTTAGGTGCTTCACTATTTTACTTTGGGATTTATCAACCTTTCCAAAATGAACTAAACACTGAAAAAACTGCAAAATTAAATGAATTAAATACTCTTTATAAGGGGCCTTTAGCTCTTAATTCTCATGTTTTTACTTTAGAAAATCAAATTAAAGATTCGTATAATGTTAATGAAGTTAAATCAATTGATATTCTAAGGAGTGCTACTGAAGATTGGAGAAAATACCATATTTCTAAAATTAATGCTTTTGAAGATCAATATGGTAGGATTATGATGTCTTATTCAGAAAATAATAGTAAAAAAGTATTAATGCCTATTGATGATGCTTCTTTATTTATTAATGAGAATGATGCTAAAATATTATCTAATATTGAATTTGGTAAAGTAGATACTGTTATTACTCCAATTTATATTTCTCGTCTTCAAGCTACTGGGGGTTTAATTTCTGTTGGAAGTATTGTTGATATATATTCATTATCATCTAATAGTACTGATTATTCTTCCCAATCTTTTGATAATGATAATCAAGATAATTCTTCTGAGAATTCTTCTGAAAGTATAGTTTCTGAGGAATCTACAAGTGCATATAATTCACAAAATTCTGAAACAGTTACTGAGGAACCTAATGTTAGTGGAGCTACTGTATTAGCTATTTTAAGATCTAAAGATGGAGGTGTTATTGATAGTACTTTTAGTAAATCTACTAATTTGATTAAAGGTAATAGCACTTATCCTACCGAAGATTCTAGTTCTTTTTCTACGGATGCAGAAGAACTTTTAAAATCTTCAATTTTTAATGGACATGATAATGGTGCATTATCCTCTTATTTAAATAGTTATGGTATTAAATTATCTAATTATGAACGTTTATCTAATATTGGAGAATTAGACACTGATTATTTAGTTCTTTTAGAAATTCCTCGTTCTGATGTTGATTTTGTAATTAATAATATGGAGAATTTGATTTTAACAATTCCTACAGAGTATGCTCCAAATTGGGCTATTAATGAGTTAAATGAAACATATTACCATGCATTAAATAAGAATGAAAGATTTTTTAAATAGTTATATTTTTATTAATTTTTTAATAATTCTATTTAATTTTTATAATTTTTATTATATTTTATTTTTATTAAAATTATAATTTTTATTAAAATTTAATAATTCCATAATTTTTATAAACTTTTATAAACTTTTATAAACTTTTATATAATCTTGATTACTAAGTATTAATTAAGTTTAAAATTTATTAGTCGAGGTAAAATTGTGGATTTAAAAAATTTTAAAATAAGTACTATAATTGTTATTATAGCTTTATTAATTATTGGATTGTATGCAGTAACAGAAGTTACTTATTTTTCAGCTAAAAATAATGCTGAACCAGATAATGTAACTGCTCCTGTTGTTTATATTCCATCAATAGGAGTTAATGAGAAAATTAATAATGTTTCTATATCTCAAGGAGTTTTTATTGATGAACAATCATATAAACCTACTCAGGGGGATGTGGTTTTATTTGGACATAGAACTCTTCAAGGTTCTGCCTTTTTAAGATTAAATGAATTGAAGAAAGGAGATGTAGTTAGTCTTAAATGGCCTGATTTGGGTGAAATTAATTATACTATTAAATCATCAAAAGTTGTTCCTGCATCCTATTTATTAGATTTAAATGAAAGTCATGTTGCAGATAGGAATCATCAACAACTTTATTTGATTACTTGTCATCCAATAGGTTCAGCATCCCAAAGATTAATTTATATTGCAGATTATAATTGTTCAAGTCTTTATGATGCTAATAGTGAGCAACCTTCTAATTTCTGGACTCCTTGGTTAATTACTTTAGGATTTTTCATCTTTGGTTTAATTGTTACATTCTTATTTAGAGATAAGGGCAAAAGTAAAATTAATCAAAGAATAATTTTAATTGCAGTAATTTTAATAACTATTGCTCTTGTAATTTTCATATTATTCCCAGGATCTTCTCAATATTGGGCTGATAATTTACAATGGTTAAATAGTTTGATGGGAGTATCATTTATGGAGATTATTTATGGATGTTAATGAAAAATATTTTTCAAATATAAGTAGCAGAGAACGAGCTATTTTTGAAGGTGCAATAAGTATGGGTGCTTTATTCCATCAATTTGTTGGAACTCCTTTTAATAAAAAAACTGCTCCAGGGTTAGAAAAAGCTATTGAAGAATCTTTAGGATTACAACCTGCTATTGAAAAAGTTGAAGTTCATATTGATTTAGATAGATTAGATAAAGCTATGACTGAATTTGAATATACTTCTCTTAATGGAGACATGTTGGATGTTAAAATTTATTCAAAAATAGATAATGTTTTAGCTATTATTCGAATTGAATTTGTTGAAGAACTTAATTATCCTTTAATGTATGTTGAAGACATTATTGAATAATTATCTTCATTATTTTTCAATTTTCATATTATCATTACTTTTATATTTTATTTTAATATTTATTTTTATTATTTTTGTTCTGATTTTTTCTTGTCTTTTTTATTTTTTCTTTTTTTT
>JAKSUD010000065.1 GCA_024409185.1 archaeon | reverse complement strand
CATATTTTATGTAAAAAATTAAAAAGATTAATAAATATAAAGTTAAAAAAAGTAAAAAATTAGTAGCTTGTTTAAATTTCATGCTTAAAACTAAAATTTAAATATAAAATTTAAACTTAAATTTAAAAATAAATCTTATAATTCTAAGATTTCAAAAGATTCAAGATTTAATAAATCAAATTTAAGTATTTTTGGAGCATAAGTAACTTTTCCAATTTCAGTTATTAATTTATATGCTTCAAAAGCTTGTAAAAATCCAATTATATTTGGGGTTGGTCCAATAGCAGGAGGGATTTCTTTTGAAAGATTTTCTATTATTTCTTTGGTTTCTTTATTCAATTCCTTATTTAGTGATGGAAGTAAAAATAGCTCTTCATAAGATTTTGTATCTTTTGTAAAAACGCTTAATTGACCTAATGTTCCATGAATTGCACCGTGAATAAAAGGAATATTATTTTCTTTTGCATATCTACTTACAATTATTCTTGTGTAAATATTATCAAGAGCATCTATAATAATATCACAATCTTTAAGAATTTTTTCTAAATTATTTTCAGTTAATTTTTCATCAAATGCATTAACAATTATGTGAGGATTAATTAATTGAGCTCTTTCTTTTGATACAATAGCTTTTGATTTTCCAATTGTGTCTATAGAACTCATTAATTGTCTATTTAAGTTTGATACATCAAATTCATCTTCATCAATTATATTAAGTTGTCCTACACCCATACGTGCAAGGATTTCAATAGCTGCTCCACCAATGCCGCCACAGCCAATAACGGCTATTTTAGCATTTTTAAAAAGAGTTTGTTGATTTTTATCTACAATTGTCATTTGACGAGTAGCTATTTCCCAATAATTGATTTTCATATTATCCATAAGAATCACATCTTAAAATAATCCTCTTTTTTTCCAAAGAACTCTTCACAATCTCCAATATTACTTGAAATATCAATCATTTGTGGACAAAATGGATTACATTCTCCACAATGGATACAGTTATCTGCTTTACCTTCAAGTCTAAAATAGCTATTTACACTTGCTTTAGGATTATTTAACATTTTAGCAATATTATATTCTCTAAAACAAGCTGGAATATCTACACCTTTTGGGCAAGGTAGGCAATGTTTACATCCTGTGCAGTCATTAGCTTTATTTTGTTTATATTCAAAGGTTATTTCCCTAAGAACATCTTTATCATTACGTGATGATTCGAATTTTTCTTTTGAAGCTATTTCTGTGTATAATTTTAAATCTTCAATTGATGTCATAGGACAAAGAACAGTATCCACTTCTTCTTTTGCAAAAAGATATTCTAAAGCCCATTCAGTTGGAGTTCTAATTTCATCTGCAAAATCAAATAATTCATTAATTTCATTAGGAATATTTTCGATTAATGCATTAGATTTTAAAGGGTCTCTAACTACAGTTCCAAGGCCGAAGTTATACATATATTCAATACCTTCAAGACCAGATTGGTATCTCTCATCAACATAGCTTAATGAAGATAGTCCAACATCCCATTTATCATATTGATCTGTAATATCAACAATCATATCCATTTCACAATTAGTTGTAAATCCTAAATATTTTACTTTAGCTTCATCTTTAAGTTTATCTAAAAATTCAGAAATATCAAAGGATTTATACATATTCCAATAATCCATATCTAATGCTTCTAAATAATAAATATCAATATAATCAGTTTTTAAATCTTTTAATTGGTTTTCAAAAATAGTTTCCATGTCATCTTTTTTATTTAATAAATGAGTTGGCATTTTTGCAGATAAAAGAACATCATTTCTATAGCTATTTTCTTCTAAAAAACTTCCAATTTGCTCTTGACAATTTCCTTTTTCATTTAAATTTGGAAGATATGTATAAGCAGTATCGATTAAGTTGATACCATTTTCAATACCATAACTAAGTATTTGTTTAATACTTTGATCTTCTTTAAAATTAATTAAATTCCAAGTTTCAAATCCTAAAATGGAAACTTTTTCATTTGTTTTTCCAAGATTTTGATATTTCATTTTTTCACAAGTTATAGTTTTTAGTTATTAATAAATTATTCATTGTATATAATTAATTTAAAATCTATTAATATTTAAAAATAGCTATTAAGTTGTCTATATTTGAAATTTTCTAAAAAAGTTTTAAAAAAAGATAGATGGATTCCTGGGAAATGAATAATGCCGGGAGAGGGATTCGAACCCTCGGCCTCACGGTATCCCAGGAATAAGTCAGAGCACGTTTCTGCTTTAAAACCCTATGAGCCGTGCGCTCTAACCAGCTGAGCCACCCCGGCATCAGACAGTAATAAAATATATATTTCTTCTATTTTATATACTTTTTGTTTATCCTATGAAAATTAAGCTTTTTTTTTTTTAAAAATTAATATGAAATTTACTTAGAAAATTATTACTAATTAATATTTTATCCTTTAAAAAATCACTACTTTAAAAATTAAATAAAATATATTTATAATATTAAATACAAATTTAGTATTATTTAAGAAGGTGTTTTAATTGAAGGTTAATTTTAATAAAAGTTTAGTTTTTATTTTATTAACAACTATTATGATTTTTAGTATTAGTTCAGTTAATGCTTTAGATGTAAATGATTCAAATTCTTCTGATAGTATAATGTCTGTAACTGATATAAATTCTGATGATATATCTAATGTTTCTGAAAATGTTTCTATAAATAATATATCTGATAGTGATTTGTCTGAAAATAACAATACATTCAAATATATTCAAAATAGAATTAATGATTCGAAAAATGGAGATATTATTGAAATTAATGGTACCTTTGTGAGTGAAGGTCAAAATATTAATATTGATAAATCTGTAACTATAAAAGGTTCTGGATCAACATATTTTGATGCTAAATATCTTTCTGGAATTTTTTCTATTAAAGCTAAAAATGTTTCATTATTAAATTTAATTTTTGTTAACTATAATTCCAATGGTGCAATTACTTGGAATGGTGCTAATGGATGTATAGTTAATTGTACTTTTAAGGATTCTAATAATATTAAATCTGCAATTACTTGGAATGGTGCTAATGGTGTTTTAGATAAATCTAAGTTTGTAGGTAAATTTGATAGAGAAGGAAGTGCTATTACTTGGAAAGGTAATAATGGACAATTTACAAATTGTGTATTTGATTATTATGGAGAAAAAGATTCTGTAGCTTGGTCTGGTAATAATCCGTATTTTTATAATAATTATGCAAAAAAAGACACTACTCTTAAATCTTCCGAATGTTCTTCTATTATTTGTCAAGGTAAAAATAATGAGGAAGTTATGGCTTTTAGAAGAGATGCTCCTACTGCAGCTACCATTTATGTTAAACCAGTACTTTGGGGTAAAAGAGTTGTATTAATACAATATAAATATCATTCTTATTTCTCTCATTGTATGGTTACTTCTGATGGATGGGTAATGGGTAATGGAGGAATTGATAATTATGCTAGAACTAAAAAACTTGAAAAAATTTTTAGAAAAATGGTTGAGCATAATTCATTTTCAAGTTATTATCTTAAGAAAATTAAATCCATGTATTCTTCTTTAGGACATGTAGCAATTAAAGCTCCAGATGGAAGATATGCAGTTATTTTTGGAAGTTCTTATTGGACTGGTGTTTTAAAACCTGGGGAATATATTCGTGTTCCAAATAGAGTATATTTATTTAAAAAAGGAAAATATGGTTCTTATAGTTCTAATATTGTTAATGGGGCTATATCTGTAGCAGCCCATGATTCTTTTGGAGTTAATAGAAGAAACATATTTGCTTATTATGCTAAACCAACTACTAAAAATGGTAAGAAAGTTTTCACTGTTTATGCTTATGCTGCAAATGATGTTGGAAAATATGTAGGTAGATCTACTAGTTATTTTAAAGATAATATTTATTTTAAAGGTAAATTTATCTCTAAAAATAAACTTCCTGCTGCAACTAAAAAACTTTATTTAGGTTCTCATGTAATGACTCGTTCAAAAGTAGTTATTACAAGAACAGATACTAAAATTAGTTCAACTTCTTCTTATATTGTTGTTACTTTAAAAAATAGTAAAGGTAAAGTATTAGCTGGTAAAAAATTATCTATAAAAATTGCTAATTCTAAAAAGATTTATTATATTAAAACTAATAAGAAGGGTAAAGCTAAATTAAAAGTAAAATATCCAGTAGGTAAATGTTCTTCAACTATTAAATTTACTGGTAATGCTTATTATCTTACAACTACTCTAAAGTCTAGAATTAAATTTTATCCAAGTAATTTAAAAACAACTTATAATTCTAATAAGAAATTATCAGTTAAAGTTCTCAATGGTAAAAATATTGTTAAATCATTTAAATTTAAACTTTATATTTACATAGGCAGTACTTATAAAACGGTTTCTTTAGTAACTAATTCGAAGGGGATTGCTTATTATGATGCTTCAACATTAAGCATAGGAAGTCATAAAATTATTATAAAAAGTAGTGAATCTAAAACTTATGTGATTCCATCTAATAGAACAACTTCCTGTGTTGTTAAGAAATCTCCTACAAATGTTGATGCTCCTACTGTTAATAATACTTTTAATCAAAGTAAAACATTTAATATAGATATTAATAATAATGTGACTAATAAACCAGTTAGTAATTTAAAAATTTCTGTAAGGATTTATAATGATTTTTACGATAATGTTTTTAATTTAACTACTGATTCTCAAGGGCGTGCTTATTTAGATACTAAAGAATTAGATGTTGGAGAATATACTGTAATTATAAAGTCTCTAAATAGTTATTATGATATAAATGCTTTAAGCAAAATTATTATCAGTGAATTAGAATATATTGAAGAAGTTTTAAGTTAATTAATAGATTAATTTATAACTTTTTTATTTTTTATTAAATTATTATATTTTCATTTTCTTTTTTTAATTTTTTCTCTTTTTATTCTTTTTTTAAATAATTATTTATATCTTAAAAAAGATAATATTATTGCCAATATTTTGGATTGTGCAATGTTTTTTTTAATTAAATAATGGAGGAAATAAGATGAGTAATAAAATTGCAGGTATTTTAGCTATTATTTTAGGTTTAATTATTATCGTATGTCCTTTAGCTGGTTTCGTAGCAATGGACTGGGTAATTGCATTATCCCTTATATTCTTAGGTATTTATTCACTTATTAATGGATGTATCGGTGAAACTGACTGGGCAAATATTATTTTAGGTATATTAATTGCAATATTTGGTTTAATTTTATTCTTCTACCCAACTTTATTACAATTTATCATTGTATTTGTAAACTATTTCTTTGGTATTTTACTTATTGTTTTATCTATTATCAACCTTTTCACCAAAGGAGACGGCAAATACATGTCTATTGTAGGTATTGTATTTGGTATCATAGCTATAATCTTTGGATACTTATGCTCTATAAACATTATTGGTTTAATATTCTTAGGTATCTTAATCGGTGTATGGTTCTTAGTTTCAGGTATAATGAGAATTGCATTACCTGATGCAGAATAAGTAAAAAATAATTAATTTTATTTTTTACTATTTTTATTAGCTATTTTTTTATTTTTAATTTTTTTATTTAATTTTATTTTTTACTATTTTTATTAGC
>JAKSUD010000064.1 GCA_024409185.1 archaeon | reverse complement strand
TATTTTTTATCTATTTTAACTTACTTTTTTTTTTTTTTTTTAATTAATGCATTTAATAAGTTGCATATCGAATTTTATACTAATTTAATGAAATTTAATATTTTTTTAATTTTTTAGAAACATTTATATACTTCGATATGTAGATATAATCATAACAGTTACTTTTTATAATTGTTTATTTTAATTGTATGGGTGTTAATATGGAAAAAAAGACTAAAATTTTAATTGCTGTTTTAGCTGTTATTATTATTGCAGCAGTGGCTATTGTCTGTTTTGTTCCTTCTACTACTGTTAATACAGATGGAAATACTACTATAACAGATATGGCAAATAGGACTGTTACAGTTCCTTCACACATTGAGAAAGTTGTTTCAACTCGTCCCTCTATGACTAAACTTATTTATATGATTGCTCCTGATAAATTAGTAGGAATTGACTCCAAATGGAGAGATTATGAACTTAAATATGTTCCTGATAAATACAAAGACATACCAGAAATTGGATGTTGGAATGGTAAGAAGGATGCAAGTTATGAAGAATTTATAGCTGTTGACCCTGATGTTGTTATTCAAGATATTTCTAATGATCCTGAAGATTTGAAAATTGTTGAAGAACGTCAAAAGAATTTTGCTAATATTCCTGTAGTTGCTACTGTAGATTCTGTAGATATTACACAAATGAGGGCATCAATTAAATTTTTAGGTACTCTTTTAGGAGTTGAAGATAAAGCAGATTCATTAAATGCATTTAATGATAAATATTTAACAATAGCTAAAGAGACCTCACAACAAATTCCTGATAGTGAGAAAAAGACTGTTTATTATGCTCGTGATGAAAATGGATTAAATACTGCAGGTCCTAACTCACCTCATGCTCAATTAATCAATCTTGTTGGTGGAAAAAATGTTGCAAATGTTTCAGGTGCAGATGATAAAGACTTTAGTGTTTCTATTGAACAAGTAATTTCTTGGAATCCTGATGTTATCATTACTTGTGAAAAAGAGTTCTATGATAATGTTTACAATGATCCTTCTTGGGCAAGTATAAATGCAGTTAAAAATCACCAAGTTTATTTAGCTCCTAATTCTCCAGCTGGTTGGTTTGATATGCCACCTAGTGTAAATGTTATTATGGGAGTTCCTTGGACTGCTAAAGTTATTTATCCAGATAAATATTCAAGTATTGATTTAGTTGGTGCAACTACTGAATTCTATAGTCAGTTCTATCATTATGATTTAACTAATGATGAAGCTAAACAAATATTACTTGATTCTGGGTTAAAAGAAAGTGCTTTATAAAATTTGAAAGGTTATTAATTTTTTAACCTCTTTATTCTTTTTCTTTTTTACTTTTTTTATTATATATTTCTTAAATAATTATATATAATTTAATTGACAGATATTTTATTGAAATCTTTTTAAGTTTTATACTTAATTTATTAAAGTTATTAGAACTATTTTATATTTTTAATTTATATTAAAGATTATATTACTAATTTATTTACCTTTGGAGGTTTAAAATGGATTTAAATATTAAAATTAATGATAAAAACCACTTAGATATTGGTGGTGCTGATGCTTGTGAGCTTGTTGAGGAATATGGAACTCCTATTTATGTAATTGATGAAAAAAGAATTAGAGATAATTACAGAAGATTTTATTCTGCATTTACTAAATTTTATCCAGATTTTAAAGTATTTTATGCATGTAAAGCTAATACAAATATAGCTGTTTTAAAAATCCTTGAAGAAGAAGGATGTTGTATTGATGCAGTATCTCCTGGTGAGGTTTATATTTCTAAAAAAATGGGCTTTAGTGGAGATAGAATTCTCTTTACAGGAAACAACATTAGAAATGATGAAATGGAATATGTAAATGGTGAAGATGTAATTTTAAACATTGATTCTGTTTCTGCACTTAAAAGATTAGCTAAAAGCATTAATCCAAATGGTAAAAAAATCTCCTTTAGAGTAAACCCTATGGTAGGAGCTGGACATCACGACCACTGTATTACTGGTGGAGAGATGAGTAAATTTGGTATTATGGAAACTGAAGCTGTAGAAGTTTACAAATTAGCTAAAGAATTAGGATTTGAACCTGTAGGTATGCATTCTCACATTGGTTCAGGTATTTTAGATCCAGAACCATTTAAATTAGCTATTGAATCTACTATGAATATTGCAGGTAAAGTTCATAAAGAAGCAGGTATTGACTTTGAATTTTTAGACTTTGGTGGTGGAGTTGGAATTCCATACACTCCTGATGAAAAACTTCTTGATTTAGAAGCATTTGCAGAAGAAAATATGAAATTATTCAAAGAAAAATTAGCTGAATTTGATATGGGCGAACCTACTTTATACCTTGAACCAGGTAGATTTATTGTAGGAGATGCTTGTGTACTTCTTGTTCAAGTTAATAGTGTTAAAGAAAGTTATAGAAAATTCATTGGTGTAGATGCTGGATTTAATACTCTTTTAAGACCAGCTATGTATGATTCTTATCATCATATTGTAGTAGCTAATAAAATGGACGCAGAAGTTAGCGAAAAAGTTGATATTGCAGGAAATGTTTGTGAATCTGGTGATTTATTCGCAAGAGATAGACCAGTTCCTGAAATTGAAGAAGGAGATATCTTAGGAATATTAAATGCAGGAGCTTATGGTTTTACTATGGCTTCTAATTATAATACTCGTCCATTACCTGCTGAGATTCTTGTTAAAAATGGAGAATCTTTCGTAGTAAGAGAAGCTCAAACTTATGAAGATATCTTTGAAAAACAGTCTATTCCAAAACATTTAAAGTAATGAAGAAATAGTTTAAACACTATTTCATCATTTTTTCATTAAATATCATACTATTTTTTTAATTAATATTCTATACTTAAAATGGAATCAAAGCATAAGTATTTATTGTTTTAACACTTGTTTTTTTCTGATTAACATTTTTAAATACACCTATACTATTTCTTCCACTTATAGAATCTAATTTTACCCAAACATTTCCAATAAGAGCTTGACCCCTACATGTCCACAAGTAAGTCCACTACTAAAACGGCACTTTTGTGAATGAGAATATCTAGCATGAATTCCTGCAGATCTGAGTAATGCAATCATTAAATTTGTCTGATCACAACAATTAGCTTTTTTTGTTTTAAGAGTTTTTATAGCTCCTTTATGAGAATTAAAATAATAATCATAGGATACATGGTCTCTAACATAATTAAATATGGATTTAACTTTGTTCCAAGTGCTTTTACCTTTAGTTAATTTAATAGCTAATTTTTTAATATTGGAGTTAATAGCTGATTTTCCAGAAACTTTTAAGTATTTATCTAAATCAGTTTCTTTATTCCTTTCATTAAAACCGTGTTTGAAATTATTTTCATTTAAATACATAAAAACAGTATTAACTGCAGATGTTGATGGTAATGCTTTTTTACTTGAATAATATTTTAAAGTATTTGAAAGAGCATATACATAAAATTCTAAATCTGCATATCCTTTTGAAGTTTTTATTGTTGCAGGTAATGTATTAGTTTTTGAAATTTTACTGACAAGAGTTGATGCTAAACTAAGATATTGTTTCTTAGTGAGTTTAATAGTTTTCCAATTTCCAACAGATTTAACATTAGATACTTCTATAAGTGTTATATTGTTAGTTTTTTTATTTTTGATGTTTATAATAGTTTTACTAATTAAGTAAGTAAATTCATCAGCACTATACCAATATCCATTAATCTTAATAATTTTTGGATTAACTTGTTTTCCAGTATCAATATTACTTGCAACTCTTTTTGAAGCTTTTATAATATTACTCATACTTATTGTTTGTGGGCAATATGCTGAGCTTCTAAATATTATTTTAGAAGGTAATTGCTTTGTTTTTTGATAAGTAGTTAAAATATTTGAGTAAGTGTATAAATAAGTTTTAAAATCAGCAGAATAATTAATTCCAGACTCTTTGAAACTTATAGATGAAGGTATTTCCATAATATTGTAATTTTTATAATTATCATTACAAGTTTTGATAAATTTAGCAATTACTTTATTATAACTAGTTTTATTCAATGTTTTACTTACTATAAAACGTTCTGTTTTTAAATTGACTAGATTAGGAGCTTTAATTAATAAATTTCCATCATATCCATGGTTATAAATATTATTAATAAGTAACCCACTCATATATGCGAAATCTACAGTACTATAAGTATTATTACCTACTTTTACATTTGATGGTAATTTTAGATTTTTATTCACATAAGTTTTAAGAGTAGATGCTGCTTGAATTATATCATTTGCTTTTACATAAGTTGTTTCTTTACTTGAAATAATAAGTATGTCTTTACTCGCTGATTTGTATGAATTGTCTTCAGCAAATTTTATATTTACTTTGTAAACTCCAATTGATTCTTTAAAATTAAATCCACAGTAACCTTTTTCATTTGTAGTTAGATTATATACTTTTTTATAGTTATTTCTAGTAATAATTACTTGAACAGGTTTTTTTTACTGTAATTACCATTACCATATACTCTAAATTTATAATAACTTTCATTATTAGTTAATGTCTTATTACTTGCATTAATAAACATATTTTCTTTACTAATAACAGTTATAGATATATTTTTAGAACTTTTTATATAACCATAATCTCCTTTAAATTGGATTTCAGCATCATATATTTTTTTTCACTTGAAATGTACTTGGCATATTAAGAGTAAAAATAGCTTCTCCTTTACTATTAGTGGTTTTAGTATAAGTTTTACCATTTGTAGTTAAGCTTATTTTTTTATTTTTGATAATAATATTATTTTTATTTTTTAAAGTTACTTTATAACTTGCTTTTGTTTTTGCTTTACAAGTAAAATTATTAGCGACTATTTTTGTAGCTTCTTTTTTAATAATAATATATGTTGATGTTGAACTTTTGTAATATTTTTTTGTTCCTGCAAATTTAATTTTGATTAAATATTTTTTTTGAGTAGATAATCCTATTTTAATTGATATTTGTCCTGTGGAGTTGGTTTTTTTGTAGTATGTTTTTTTGTTAAGAGTAATTTTTAGATATCCACTTAAAGGATTATTATATTGGTCTTTTAAAGTTATTTTATAATATTTCCCAGATTTTGGTATAAAATAAGTAGTGTTTGCTATTATTTTAGTTTTAAATTTCTTAACAGTTATATTTACTGAGATAGAAGTTCTATTATATTTTGAATCTCCTAAAAATTTAATATTAGTTTTGTAAGTTTTAATAGTTTTTAATGTAATTTTTAAACTTACTTGACCTTTAGAGTTAGTATTTCTAGTATAAGTTTTACCATTTAAAGAAATTTTAAGAGTTTTATTAACTAAATTTTTTCCATCACTGTCTTTTAAAGTTGTAGTGAAATATTTTCCAGAATTCGGAATAAAACTACTATTTTTAGCTATAATTTTAGTATTTTTCTTCTGAAGAGTAACATCTTCTAAACTAGCATCTGTTGGTAAAACCTTTAAATCATCACTAGAATCTAAAACAGTACCATTATCCGAAACATCTTCAGCACTAACAATGGAGATTGCAGTGAATAGAATAAATACTAAAAATAGTATACTTAATATATTTTTTAATTTCATTTTACCCTCTTAAAATTATTTCTTTTATTTTTTCATCTTTTTT
>JAKSUD010000063.1 GCA_024409185.1 archaeon | reverse complement strand
ATATTTTTTTTATATCTCCAAATATTAAAATAAGTAAATTTTATTATCTTATAAGAACAAACATAATAATGTTGTAAATTTTATTTTAAAATAAAAAACTATTCAATTAATAAAACTGATTATTATGTCTAAATTAGCTGTTGATAAATTTAAAGAAGATATTCGATTTAGAGATAAAATAGCTCATATCGAAACAATTCCTGCAAAAGAAGGATCTTATCAAAAAGTAGCTAATTTAAATGAAAAAATAGTAAAATACCTTGAAGAAAAGGATATTAAATTATACGAACATCAAGCTGAAAGTATAAATAAAATCCGTAATGGAGAAAACATAATAATCACTACACCCACTGCAAGTGGAAAAACCCTTGCATTTAACTTACCTGTTCTTGAAACTCTTATTGAAGATAATAATAGCTGCGCATTATATATTTATCCTGCAAAAGCTTTAGCCTATGACCAATTAGATAATATACGTAGATTTGAGAAAGAATTAGATATAAAACTTAATTCTAATAATTATGATGGAGATACTCCTAAATCTAACAGATATAAAATTAGAAAAGAATCTCGTGTAATCTTAACAAACCCTTATCAATTACACCATATTTTAGCTTGGCATCATCAATGGAGAAGATTTTATAGTAATCTCAAATATATTATCATTGATGAATCTCATTATTATAAAGGTATTTTTGGTTCAAATGTTGCATTTTTAATTAGAAGATTAAAAAGAATAGCTAATTTTTATGGTTCAAATCCACAATTTATTTTATCTTCTGCAACCCTTGCAAATCCTATTGAATTAGCTGAAAAACTTGTAGGAGAACCATTTAGTATTATAGATAATGATACATCCCCAAGTGGAGAAAAAGACTTTATTTTATATAATCCTTATAAATCCTATGCAAAAGAACCTGATTATATAAGTACAAGACCTAAAGAAGAAGAATCAGTATCTATTCACCAAGAAACAGAACAAATCTTTTTATATTTATTATTAAAAGACGTTCAAACTCTTTGTTTTACTTCCTCACGTAAAATAGCTGAATTAATAGCTATGTGGGCTAAAAACGATATGTATACTCTTAAACGTAAATTAACTGATAGAATTACATCTTATAGAGCAGGATATTTAGCTGATGAGAGACGTGAAATTGAAAAAGGACTTAAATCAAGAGATTATTTAGGTGTTGTTTCTACAAATGCTCTTGAACTTGGAATAAATATTGGAACTTTAGATGCAGTTTTAATATCAGGTTATCCTGGATCTATGATATCTACATGGCAACAAGGTGGAAGAGCAGGAAGAGGCAGGCAAAAGTCATTAGTTGTGTTAATTGCTTTTGAAAATCAATTAGACCAATACTTTATGAATAACCCCGAAGAATTCTTTGGAAAACCTAATGAAAACATTGTTATTGACTTAAATAATGATATTTTAAAGAACAATCATATTATTTGTGCAGCTAATGAACTTCCAATAACCTTAGAAGAAGCAGAAGAATTATTCAATGCTGATGAAGAGTTCTTAGAAAATATAGTTCAAAATAAAGATTTATTTAAAAATCCTGCTGGAATTTATATGTATCCTTATGATGATAGTCCATCATTCCACTTCTCACTTGATCAAATATCAAATGAAATTTTTACAATAATGTGTGGTAAGGAAGTTCTTGAGAGAATAGAAAGGGCTCAAATGTATCGTGAAGCTCATGAAGGAGCTATTTTAATAAATAAAGCTCAAACTTATATTGTAACTAATGTTAATTTTAAAACTCATTATATTAATGTAATTAAACAATCTGTAAAAGCACATACTCTCGCACTTAAACAAACAGATATTAAAATTACTAAAAAGATTAAAAAAGAAAGAATTGGTGATTTTACAGTTCATTTCGGAGAGTTAGAAGTAGAAGAAGATTATTATAAATACAAAAGAATGGAATTTTCCAAAACTATTGGAACTTATACTCTTGATTTACCACCTCTTAAATTTAAAACAAAAGGTTTATGGTTTACTATACCTAATGGAGTTAAAGATAAACTTGAAGAACTTTACAGTGAAAAACATGTCTTTGCAGGAGGCCTCCATGGTGTAGAACATGCACTTATAGGGCTTTTCCCACTTCATGTAACTTGTGATAGATTTGATATTGGTGGAATGAGTACAACTTACCATAAAGACACTCAAGAAGCTACCATTTTCATTTATGATGCTTATGAAGGTGGAATTGGAATTACAGAAAAAGCTATTGATGTATTTAATAATCTCACTAATTCTACAAGAAAACTCTTAAAAACCTGTGAATGTGAAGAAGGATGTCCTTCTTGTATTTATTCACCAAAATGTGGTAATGATAACAAACCACTTCATAAAAAAGCTACTGAATTCATTCTTGATTATATGTGGGAAGAGATGAATAAACCTTCTTATGAAGAAATAGTTAATAACCAAGATTATAACTATGAAAATAAATCTTATGAAGAAATAATTAATAATCAGACTTATGATTATGAAAGAGTAAATATTAAAGAAAAAATAGCTATTCAAAAAGAAGAAGTAATTTCAGAACTTAAAATAGAAAAAGAAATTAAAAAACCATTAACTAAAGAAGAACAAATCCAAGCTAAATATGAAGAAGCTTTAGAATTTTACAATGCAGAAAATTATAGTTATGCTAAAGACATTCTTAATGATATTTTAGCTATGGATAAAAAATGTAGTGATGCTTGGTATCTTATTGGAGCTTGTTTATATAAACAAGAAGATATATCTGGAGCTTTAAATTTCTTAAGAAAAGCTATTCAATATGATAAAGGTCATGAATTAGCTAATGAATTATTTATTGAAATTCAAAGTAAAACAAAATAAAATAATAAAGATATATGGATTGTTAATATATCTCTACCTCATTTTATCAAATCTTAATATTGATTAATATATCTCTACTCCATTTTATCAATCAAAATCTTAATATTATCATTCAATTGAGTAATATCTTCATCTATTTTTTCATTACGATCATTATATTCTTCAATAAAGTCTTTTTTAAATGCATTAAAACGATTATTAAAGAATTTAGATAAAATAGCTGCAGTTAAAGTAGCAGTACCTACACCAGAGAGCAAATAACCTCCCCAAGTAAGGAATAAACTATCTACTTTACCAATATTACTTGTTCCAAGTACAGTATAACCATTACTTGTAAATGCATTAGTTACCATACAAAAAGCATCTAAAACACTTCTATCTTCAAAAATAATTGTTAAAATCAAACTTATAGCAACAATACCTAATAATAAAAGAATAGTTAAACCAAGATCATTATGTTTTGTATATTTAATAAATTTACGAATAAAATAATATGAAGCATAAATTAAACCAAATATATGTATTAATTCAAAATGACTAGACATATTCATTATACCCATACCATAAAAAACAAAATATAATGAAGAACATGGTACTAAAAGAATTAAAGGAATAATATATTTATAAGAATCATTCTCTTTAATAATTATATACATTCCAATAACACATATAATAATATCAATTATAGATTGTTCTAACCAAAATTCTGACCCTAAAAATTCACAGATAATTGAAAAAAGGAATAAAGCACCCATTGCGATATAGAATAATTGTAACAATGTTCTAATTTCATCAGAAGGTAATACCTGTTCTAAATCAGTGATATCGGAGTTTATCTTTAAATACTTTTTGTTTTTTATAGAAAATGCAATGTAAAATAATCCTATAAATGTAAGTAATATCACTACCATAAAAGTAGTAGGGTCATTTAAAAATTCATACAACATATTTTAACCTTTAATTAGTTTATTAATTAATACTAGAGTAATTTTCATACTTTAATAAGTAACTTAATTTAATAATTTTAATATTAGATTAATTTTTTATTTATTTCTCAAAATCAATATGAAAATTAATATAAGTAAAAGGAAGTTCACAACATGGAATTACTTCTCTTTGATTAATTGTAGTTTTTCCATAGCTATTTAAAAGTTTTTCTACTTCATTATAGACTTTTTTAACTTTATTTGGGTCATGTACACGTACATTTCCTAAAAAACTCATTTTTGCAGAAGTATTCATTACAGAAATTCCATCTACTCTATAAGGAAGATTATTTTCTTCTAAAATTTCATTAAGCTTATTTTTAAGCTCTTCTTTTAATTCATCCCTTTTTTCTTTATTCATTTCCATTTAATTACCCCTTAAATAGAACATAATATTAAGTTGGTTTAAATTAAAACTTAATTACTTAAAACTTGACTATTACAAGTGTCAATAATAAGTTGTTTAAGTTTGTTTAAGAAATCATGAATTTGCTCTTTATCAGCAAGATCTAAACTATCTAATAAGTCTGTAGGTATTCCTACTTGAGTCAAACCATCCCTTAAACTTATAATAGAATCATCTAAAATAGATGAAGTTAATCTTTCAATAAATGCACTTAAAACACCCGCAAGAGCTTCATCAATTCTTGGATCTACAAGTCCTAAATAAGAAGATAATCTAAATTCTAATCTACCTATTTCAAGACAT
The DNA here is from genome assembly GCA_024409185.1 of archaeon. Classification (GTDB taxonomy): domain Archaea; phylum Methanobacteriota; class Methanobacteria; order Methanobacteriales; family Methanobacteriaceae; genus Methanobrevibacter. The sequence continues at coordinate 1,121 of JAKSUD010000063.1, read as the reverse complement.
AAATTAAATAATTCAAGAGAATATTCTTCATTAAATATATTTAACATACCTGCAAATGAAACTTCTAAAAATTTTTCTTCATCTGCAAATGAAAGAAGGTCTAAATTATTTACTGCTTTTAAACTTGTTTCTGTTTCATTAACATCAGTTTCATTATCAACAATATTAATTAAAATACTTCTTTTCAAAAATAAATATTTATATGAACCAGACTCAATGATTTTTCCAATTCTATCATAACTTTCTTTCATTTTACCTAATTCAATTGCCATATAAAGATCATTTTCTGTGATTTCTTTTGAACATTCTAAGACATCCATGATAACCCCTCACTGAAATCTTTTATAGATAATTTTCTTTATCAAGAACATAGTATTAAATTTTATTCCTTAAAATCTGGAACATATTTTTTAAGAAGTTCTCTATAATTTCCTATTTGTAATTCTAAACTTGTAATATTAGATTTATTTGCTTTTATTAATTGTTTTTTAGATTCAATTAAATCATTAATATTTTCATCTTGTTTTTTGATTATATCATCTTTTTGAGATAATAAATTCTCATAAGTTTTTGATATTTTTTTAAGTTGTAATTCTAAATTATCACTATTAGAGCTAATTTGACTTTTATAATCATCAATTAAACTTCTAAGATAATTAATTTGATCTTGTTTATCTTCAATAATAGCTATTTTTTCATTGATTTTAACTTCTAAATCATCTAATTCTTTTAATCTTGATTTTTCATAATGAACTTCATTTTTTAATTTTAAATCAAGTTTTTCTTTTTCAAATTTTAATTTAATGAGAGTTGTATTTAATTTATTGATTTTTTGATTTTAGATGATTCATCATTTAATTCATCTAATTCAACATCTTTTAAATCAATAGCATTTTTTAAATCATTAATCTGTGTATCTTTAAGAGATAACTCATAATTTAACTCTTGAATTTCTTCATCTTTTACTTCAAGAGCTTCTTTTAAATCAGCAATCTCTTTATTTTTAAGTTTAATTTCATTTTTTAAATCATTAAATTTATTTTTATTAAACTTAGATTTAGATTTATTCTGCTTATCTTTTTTCTGATTTTCAACCATTAAATAAACTCCAAAATAGCTAT
>JAKSUD010000062.1 GCA_024409185.1 archaeon | reverse complement strand
TCTGAAGAAGCAAAAATAATCATTGAAGATTTAGATAAATATTTCCATGATAAATATCCTGATTTTAAAGGTAAATTCTATCCAGGAATCAGTTATAGACATTTATTTGTTTATAGTGATAAAGAAATGGCTCCAAAAGCTGATAATTTAGAGATTGTACCTCCTCATGATGTTGTAGGAGAAAATATTAATGAAGTGCTCTTTATTAACCCTGAAGATGCAGACCTTGAAGAAGCTAAATATATTAAAAAATTAATGGATGAATCTAAAGAATTCCTTGAAAATCACCCAGTAAATAATAAAAGAGCTGAAAATGGTCAAGAAATAGCTAATATGATTTGGTTATGGGGTCAAGGAACAATGCCGGCAATGCCTAATTTAGAAGAAACTTATGGTCTTAAAGGAGCTGTAATTACTGGTGTTGACTTGATTAATGGTTTAGGAGTTTGTTCTGATTGTGATATTATTAATGTTCCTGGAGCTACTGGATTCTTTGATACAGATTATAAAGCAAAAGGTGAATATGCAATTAATGCATTAAAAGACCATGATATTGTATTTATCCATGTTGAAGCTCCTGATGAAGCTGGACATGCTGGTGAAATAGAAGAGAAAATCAAAGCTATTGAGTCAATTGATAAATATATTTTAGCTCCAATTATAGAATCTTTAAAAGGAGAAGACTTTAAAATAGCTGTTTTACCAGATCATCCAACTCCAATAGATGTTAGAACTCATACAAGAGATATGGTTCCTGTAACTATTTATGATTCTACAGGAGAAGCTGATTCTGTTCAATGTTATGATGAAGATTCTGTTAAAGATGGTGCTCTTGGTGAATTAGTAGGTTGTAACATATTAAATTTATTATTAAATAAAGATTAGATTATTTTCATAATTATTAATCAAAAATTAGATTTATATTAAGGAGGTTAAAATGGTAAAATATTGTCCAAAATGTGGTTCTGAACAAAAAGACCATGCTAAGTTTTGTTCTAAATGTGGTGCTACTTTTAATGTTCAAAATAATGTAGATAATTCAAGTATTAAATCTAATACTATTTCTAATAGTGTACCAACTACTTCTAATAATGGAAATAATAGTTCTAAAAATACTTTAATTATTGGAATCACTGCTATTGTTCTTGTTGCTATAATTTGTTTAACTTGTCTAGTTATCTTTACAGATAATGGAAGCGATGATTCTTCTTCTGTTTCTACAGCAGATAATGCTGTAGATAGTGTAAGTGAATCTAGTTCTAGTTCTAGTTCTGATGTTGATTCTAGTTCTATGACTACTCGTAGTTTTGATGAATTCAGTCTAACAGTGCCTAGTTCATGGTCTGTTACTAAAAATAATGTAGTAGAATCTAATGGATGTATTGCTACTATTGATGCTAATGGTGAAAATGTAGGTTTAATTTTTAGATTTGATGGAAGTGGAAGTAACTTTAATGAAAACGTTGCAAGATCTTACTTTGATCAATATTCCTACTCTTATATAAATCCTATTACTATTGGTTCTCATTCTGGTTATATCTCTGATGCTCATCCTGCTGGATCTTCAGTTAACCAAGAAGCATTTATCTTTGTAGATAATGGACGTATTTATCAAATTGTGATGAATAGAAACTTTGGAGACATTACAGACCAATTAGTAAAAGGTTTTGTAGCACATTAATGAAAATGTATTTTAGAAGATTATTTTTTTCTTCTATTTTTTTCTTTTTTTTATTTTAAAATTAGTTTTTTTTAAATAGCTATTTTTTTTCATTTGATTATTATTCATTAAAATAGTTATAAACATTATTAGCTACTTTTTCATTCATTCCTTTAACTTCAAGTAACTCTTGGATACTTGCTTTTTTAACTCCTTCTAAATCACCGAAATGTTTTAATAAAGCTATTTTACGTTTTTTACCAATTCCTACAATATTATCTAAAGGAGATTCTTCTATTTTTTTAGATCTAAGTTGTCTATGGAATGTAATAGCAAATCTATGTGATTCATCTCTTACTTGTTGTAAAAGGTGAAGTGCTTCATTATTATGAGGTATTCTTATTGGAAAACTTGTATTTGGTAAGTAAATTTCTTCAAACTCTTTTGCAAGACCAATGACTGGAATATGTGTAAGATTATACTTTTTAAGCACTTCTACAGCCATTCCTAACTGTCCTTTACCACCATCAATAAGAATAAGATTTGGTTCTTTTCCAATAGCTAAAGGTGTTTTTTCTTCTTCTGGAAGTGCATAATATTCTGCTAATGGTTTAAAACGTCTTTCAAGAAGTTCTTTCATCATTGCAAAGTCATTTGGTCCGGGAGTATTCATTTTAAACTTTTTGTATTCCTTTTTATTAGGTTTTCCATCTAAAAATGATACTTTAGAACCTACAGCTAATTTTCCTGAAATATTTGAAATATCATAACCTTCTATAACTCTTGGCATATGCTCTAATTTAAGGTATTTTTTAAGTTCAACCAGTGAATTTTCCATTTTTTGCTTTTGGTTTTTAATGATTTCTGCATTTTTAGTAGCCATTCTAACAAGTCTAAGTTTTGTTCCTTTTTGAGGAACTTTAATATGAACTTTATTTCCTCTAATATCACTTAACCAGTCTTCAATAACTTCACTATCTTCAATTTCTTCTTCAAGTAATATTTCTTTAGGAACATGTCTATTCATTCCATAATACTGTTTTATGAATGCAGAAATAATTTCATCTGAAGTATTATCTGGGGTATTTACCATTAAAAAGTCATCTTTTCCAATGATTTTACCATTTCTAATACTTAAAATAACCATAATTGCAGTATTTTGTGTAAGAGCAGTAGCTATTATATCTTGGTCAGTTTCGTTTTCAAATTCAACGAATTGTTTTTCCATAACTCCTTTAATGGATTGAATTTGGTCTCTTAGTACTCCTGCTTTTTCAAATTCTTGTTTAGATGCAGCTTCACTCATTTCTTTTTCTAAATCTTTAATGATTTTAGTGTATTTTCCTTGGAAGAATAAATCTATTTTCTTTATATGCTCTCTATATTCCTCTTTAGTGATTTGTCCATCACAAGGACCATAACATAAATCAATTTGACTATTTAAACAAGGACCATCCATTTTATTACATGTTCTTATTTTAAATAGCTGTTTTAAGAATTTAACAGTTTGTCGAACAGATCCAACATCTGTAAATGGACCATAATAGGTACCAGTTTTTCCAATATTTCTTGTTATAATAAGACGAGGAAAAGCTTCATCTGTTAATTTAACATAAGGGTAGCGTTTATCATCTTTTAGGCGAATATTATATCTTGGTCTGTGTTTTTTAATGAGATTTGCTTCTAAAATAAGTGCTTCTTTCTCAGAGTTAGTTATTATGTATTCTAAACTATTAAAATGACTCATTAAAACAGCAGTTTTAGGCCTATCTAGATTTTCTTGAAAATAAGATTTAACTCTATTTCTAAGTGATTTTGATTTTCCAATGTAAATAATTTCTTCATTTTTATCTTTCATTATATAAATACCTGGCTTTTTAGGTAATTGATTAATGAAATCTTGAGTTTCTTCTGTTCTTTTAACTTTATTTACATTAGTCATAAAATCTCCATTAGAAAATTTAAGTCTTAATAATTTATTTTATGTTTTATTAATATAAAATTTTTCTAATTATTTTTTTTATTAATATAAGATTTTTTAAATTATATATACTGTGAATTATATAATTTAACAATGAATATTATTGTTAATTAATTTTTTCATTTTTGGTGAACTATGTTTGAAGTGAAATTTTTTGAATCAGAAAATAGAGTAGAAATATATAATCTTTCAGAATATCCTTATGAGATTAATGCTCCGGTTAAATTAGAAGTTGAACCTAAAAAATATGATAAAAGTTTCATAGATTTAGGTTTAAATGTTTTAAGACCAATTGATGATGGAGAAGACTTTGTTTTTGTATATTCAAGTACTTCTGTTGGTAAAAATGTTTTATACTCTTTTGATAATGTAATGGGAAGAAGTTTTGGTGATCTTCATCCATATTTTAAAGAATATTTTTATCCTGTTTTTAAAAAGGTTTTAAATACTGGTGAGAGAGAAGATGTTTCTTTTTATATTTTTGAAGATGGGGAACTTCGCACTGGTTTAGAATTAAGAATTGTATTACATGAAGATGAACTTTTCTTCTTCATGGAAAATAAAACTGAATTGTATAAAAGAGAATCAAGAGAAAAATATCAGTTTGATTTATCTTCATTTCCTAAAACTATTTTCCAAGATGGAAAAATTTTAAAAGTAAATAAAGCATTTGAAAATTTAATTAATGTTCCTAATAGTAGATTGGCAGGAATTCCTGTAGAAAGGATTAATTATTGGAATATTATTTATAATGATACTGGTTTAGTTTTAAATTACTCTCAACTTCTTGATAAAATTTTATCTGGAGAATATTATCAAATTACCTTTGATTTATTATTTGAAGAAGATAATGAACTTATAAGATATCAAAATTTAGCCAGATATATTAATATTAATGATAAACCTGCTGTTGAAATTATAGTTCTTCGTAAATTAGAAAATTATGATATAGAAGCTAATGTTTTTTCTCATGGTAAATTTGATTTAATTCAAAAAATTGCAAAAACTGCTTTTATTTCTTATGATATTGAGAATGAAGAGATTAATTGGAGTAGAAGTCTTGAAGATATAGTTGAAGACTCACTTAAAAATATTGAATCTATTCCTTCTCTTATAAAATTATTCCTAATGAAAGTTGGATTAAAATTGAAAAACTTAGAGAAGAAATGTATAAATCTGAAGATTCTGTTGCAGGTGAAATTAAAATTATAACTCTTAAAAATAATACTAAATATCTTCATTATACTTTAAAACCTCTTTATAAAGATGGTAAAGTTGTTAAACGATTACATATTGTTCATGATATTACAGAAGATTATTTAAATAGACAAGAAATAATTAAAGCAGATGCAGAAAAAACTGTTTTAGTTAAAGAAGTTCATCATAGAATTAAAAATAATTTACAGACTATTACAAGTCTTATTTCATTAGAAGAAAGATTTGAAACAAGTTCTGATGAAATTATTGATGTTACTAAATCAAGAATCAATTCTTTAGCTTTAATTCATGAATCTATTTATAATGAAGCAAATATGAATTATATTAGTATTCAACAATTCTTTAATAGTTTTGATGATAAATTAAAATCTTTAGCTACACATCCATATTATATTTACTAATGAAATTGAAGATTTAGTTTTAAATGTAGATTATGTGACTCCACTTGTTTTAATGATTAATGAATTAACAACTAATACTTTTAAATATGCTTTTGAAAAAGAAGATAAAACTAAAGAAATCTATAAATCTATAAGAGAATATGAAAAGAATGGAGTTAAAATATGTGAATTCTCTTATAAAGATAGTGGTAAAGGTTTACCTGATGATTTTAGTATTGATTCATCAAAAAGTTTAGGTTGGACAATTATTAAATCATTAGTTACTCAACTTGAAGGAGAATATAAAATATTTAATGATAATGGATTCAACTTTATTTTAGAATTTCCTATTATAAAATAACTATTCTATTCATTTAATCATTAGTAGCATAATCTAATAGAATTTACCTTATTCTACAATTTTCTGCTATTTTTTTCAAATTCCCATATTCGTCATAAGGCTCCATGTTTTTGT
>JAKSUD010000061.1 GCA_024409185.1 archaeon | reverse complement strand
AATTTATAGTATAATAAGATAATATAATGTTTTAATAAATAATAAAATTATAAGAGTAAATGATAGAGGTTGAACATGTCTTGGTTAATTGTATTATTTGTTCTCTTATTAGCTACAATAAAAAAATCAGATAAAAAACAAAGCGTATCTGTAATTATTCCTGCATATAATGAGGAAGAAACAGTAGCTGAAGTAGTAAGGGTAACAAAAAAATTAACATATGTAAATGAAGTCATTGTAGTAGATGATGGATCAAGTGATAATACTGTAGAAGAAGCTAAAAAAGCAGGAGCTATAGTAATTAGTCATAAAACAAATCAAGGTAAAGGTTCAGCTATACAAACAGGTGTTAAAAAAGCTAAAGGAGATATTTTAGCTTTTATTGATGCTGATATTTCAAACTTAAATAGTAAAAAAATAGATGTAATGATAAAACCTATTTTAGAAAATGAAGCAGATATTACAAAAAGTAAGTTTTCAAGAGAAAGTGGACGTGTAACTGAATTAACTGCAAAACCTTTATTAAGTTTCTTTTTCCCAGAAGTTAATTTCGAACAACCATTAAGTGGTCAATTTGCAGGAAAAAGATCTGCATTAAATAAAATAAAATTCGAAAATGACTACGGTGTTGATGTAGGAATTGTATTAGATGCAGATATACATGGTATTAAAATATTAGAAGTAGATATCGGAGATATTAAACATGACCTTTCTCCACTTGCAGATTTAAATAAAATGGCAAATGAAGTAGTAAGAACCATCATTAATAGAGCTGTTAACTACGGCCGTGTAACAATGATGGATACTTTAGGAGGATATATTAGAATGACAATTATGGGATTTTCCTTAGTAATTTTAGGAATATTCCTAATATTCTTTGTATCATCTGTTCCATTAGTAATTGCTTTATTAATAGTTTTAATAGGAATAATAATTACAGTTTACAATTTAATAAAAACAATTTCTAAATCATTACATATTTTAAGAAAAGGATCTTTTGGTCCAACTGTAAAATCAATTATAAAAATGTATTTCCCTGTACTTATATCTGGACTAATTTTAGTATTAATGCTTACAAGCTTTTTATCTGCAGCAACAATAAGTGATGGAAAAATTTTAATCGAACCAACATCAAGAAACCTTATTTTATCTACATCTGATTCCTCTGAAAGTATATCTGCAAGAGGACCTTATACTATAGATAGTGCTATTGAAAATGAAACAGATATAATTAGAATACCAAGTGATGCATTAAGTACGATGGAAATGTCTGTTAATGATACTATGATAATAAAAGGTAATTATTATCATGTAAATAGTACAAGAGAAGATGAAGATAACACTTTTAGATTGTCAAAATCTCTTAAAAATTCATTAAATGTAGTGAATGGAGAGATATTAGCGAATAGTAGAATTCCAGAAATCTTTTCAGGCACAACTGTAATTCATAATATTAAATCAACAAATTTAACTGAAGGAAATATGAGTGGAGTTGTACAATTTGACATAAGTGGAAAAACTAAAAATGCAAAAGCATTTACTATAACATTAGATAATAAAACTATTGCAGCATCTATTGGAATATTTGATAGCAAATCTAAATATACAATATCATTAGATAATAAAATAATAGGTAGCTTTAATATTAAAAATATTAAAGAAGGAAAATACGAATCAAATGATGGAGTACATAGTTTAAAAATAGAATTTAAAAATAGAAATGCTAGCTCAATAAGACATTTCGTACCCTCAGATAGAGGATCATTTATTCAATTTTATTCATAATATAATATTTATAGATAAATTTACAATATAGAAAATTAAGTGATAAAATGGAACTTAAAGGAATAGTTACCACTGGTTTAGAAAAAGCAGCTTATTTTTTAGGTCAAGATTTTTATAAAAATCAATTCATGGATAAATGTGGATTTACTCCATTTCCTGGAACCTTAAATTTAATTGTTGATGAAGAAAAATTAGATGATATAAGATTAATGAAAAATAGTTGTAAAAATGTTATAAAACCAGATGAAGGATTCGGTGGAGTAAAATATATTAGAGCTATTTTGAATGAAGAAATTGTAGGTGCAATTGTATTTCCAGATAAAACAACACATACTGAAAATTACCTTGAATTTATATCAAAAGATAAATTAAGAGATAAATATGGTTTTAAAGATGGTGATATATTAAAATTAGAAATAAATATCTAATTTTATCTAAAATCATATAATCTATAACTAACTATTTTTAAAATAAAAAAATAAAAATATTAATTCTTAAAAGAAAAAAATAAGAAAAATTATAATATATTTGATATAACGAACTTATCAAATATATTATCCATAATAAATAAATTTACTAATAGAATCAAGATAAAAATTTATTCAAAAATTCTAATTCTTCAAGAGAATAAAATTTATTAAAAGAAATTTCTCTAGATAATTTAATAATTTTTAAAAGATCTACATTATCTTTAACAACATTAAAAGCTAAAGGAGAAAAAACATCATACCTATTCTCATAATCTGATGGAGTCTTATTTTCTCCTAAACCATAGGTTGAATTAATATTAGGTATCTTAAAGATATTATCCATATCAAATTGTTTCTTAAGCGGAGAAATTAAATTATCATAGCTATTAAAATCCTCTTCTTCAACATTATTTAAAATTAAAGCTTCAAGATTAATACCTAAACTATACAAAATTTTTTCATGTTCTAAAGAATCTGAAATTGCATAATCTAAACCATATTTAGCAGATGATATAAGTAAGATTGGAATTTTTGATGAAAGAACAATTTCAACTGTAGAATAAAAATTAGAATTAGTAAGATTATCAAAAATACCTTTTTCTCCTTCAATAAGAACAATATCATAATCAGATTTATTAATATTATAGATAACTTCTTCAATAGTATTCCATCCAAATACATTATCTATTTTATCTTCATTTTCATTTTTAATAAGAGAATAATTTTCCATATTATTTTTTGTCAAATATAAAGCTGGAAGGATATCTTTGATATTTGATCCTAATTTTAATACTCCTACATTAAGGCCTTTTTCCATTAATGCTCCAGCTAAACCTGCAGTAATAAATGTTTTTCCAGATTTAGACTCTGTACTTGCAATCATTAAAACTTTAGGAGAATTACCTTGCTTTTTTTTAAATTTTAAGAAAGGATTTTCTATATTGTATAACGAAGTATCTTTTGTAGAATTAATATTATTATTAGAATTTTGTATATTGTATAACGAAGTTTCTACTAGAACATTTGTATCAATAGCTACTTCATTTTTCATAGTATATTGTAAAATTTTATTTCTATCATAAACAGATATTATATCTTTTTCACTTGCATCAATAAATTCAAAAAAGTTTGAAACAACTTTAGGATTATCATCTAAAATATTATGAATCATAGTTCCAATAACATTTCCATCATCATTAATTGTTCCAGACACAACATCTGTAAAATTAGAATCATAATTAACTCTAAGAGGTGAAGTAAATAAAGTCTTACCATCTCCTGAAATTCCTCCATAACTATGACAATGAAAACCATTAACTGTTTCTAAACCTTTTGTTAAATAAGATTTAGAAGAAACTTTAGATTCTACTTTATCATTACTAAATAAATATGAAAAATTAACATCAAGAAGTCCTAAACCTTCTTTAATATTATCTTTGTTTAAACTAGCATTCTTTAAATTATCCTCATTTAAATTTGGATTTTCTATTGTATAATTTAAATTAGGGTGATTTGGATTAGTTATATCAAGTTGATTAGATAAAAGTTGATAACCTGCACATATACCTATGATAGGTTTACCTTCTTTGGCCATAATTTTGATTTCTTTTTTAAAGTTATCAGTAATAGATTTAGATTCAAGAATACTTCCACCAGGGATAATAAGGCCATCTAATTCTTCACTAATAGGATTTCCATTAAGAAGACCATTAGATTTAATTAAATCTGTAGGAAGATTACCAAAATTTTCAAGGCCAGGAACAGATCCTTTAACATAAGTTAATCCAATTTTCATAAATTCACCTAATTTAATTTAATGCATTAATTTACAGATAAAAATAAAAATTTAAAAAAAATAAAAAAAGAAGTAAAAAATAGCAAAAAAGCTATTTAAAAATTTATTATATTTGTATACAATATAATATACAATAGATTATTTTATATACCGAAGTAAATAGTATATTATACAAAATTATTCTGCATTTTCAAATGCAGACATTGCTTTGATGATTTTTAAGTCATCTTCAGGTTTTGCTTGAATTTGAAGACCTACTGGAATACCATCAACATCTCCAGCTGGGATACTTGCTGCTGGAATACCTGCCAAGTTAGCTATTACAGTAAGAACATCGTAAGCATACATTTCCATAGGTTCTAATTCTTCTCCTAATTTATGAGGTAATTTAGGAACAGTAGGACCTACAATTAAATCTACATCTTCTAACATAGCATTAACTTCATTTCTAATTAAAGTTCTTGATTGAAGAGCTTTTTTATAGTATTTACCACTGAATTCTTGTTGGGAAATGTAAGAACCCATTTTAATTCTTCTTAAAACTTCATCTCCACAAACTTCTTCAATTCTGGAACCATATTTTCTTCCATCATATTTACGAGTAGCTGAGAAGAATTCAACATAGTTAATAAGATAGTAAGTAGGTAAACATAAATCAATGTATTTGAAGTCAACTTCAACAATTTCTGCTCCAAGTGCTTCTAATTTAGCTACTCCAACATCAATAATATTGTTAATATTATCATCAGTTACATCTTTAAAATCAGAACAAATAGCTACTTTCATACCTGCAAGAGGTTTATCAGCTTTACCTTCTTCAACTGCTTTAGCAAAGTCTAAATCTAATCTTAAAGTAGTACATTCAGTAGGGTCATATCCAACAATAGTATCTAATGCAAGAGCAATACCACTTACATCACGAGCCATAGGACCAATTTGGTCTAAACTCATTGATAAATCAAGTAATCCTTGTCTTGAAACTCCACCATAAGTTGGTTTAAATCCATATACTCCACAGTGAGAAGATGGATTTCTAATAGAACCACCAGTATCAGAACCAATAGCTATATCACACATTTCTGCTGCAACAGCTGCTGCAGATCCTCCACTTGAACCACCAGGGATTCTTCCAGGAGCTGCAGGGTTATCTACTTTACCATAGTAAGAAGTTTCACAAGAACTTCCTGCTGCAAACTCATCCATGTTATTAATACCAATGATAATACCATCAGCTTCTTTGATTCTTTTAACAACAGTAGCATCATAACTACCAATATAATCTTCTAAAGTTTTAGAAGCAGCAGAGATAGTAAAATCTTCTACATTAATATTAGCTTTAATACCAAATACTAAACCAGCAAGAGCACCAACTTCTTCGCCATTAGCTATTTTATTATCGATTTCTTCTGCTTTAGTAATAGCTTGTTCTTTGTTAAGGTCAATAAAAGCATTAATTTTTTCATTTTTCTCTTCAATTACTTTTATGTAATTTTCCACATTTTCTTTTGCAGTCATTTCTTGACTTTTTATGGAATTTAATTTTTCGAGGATATTCATTCAAACACCTTTAAATTTTAAAATATGAATTGATTAATATAATAATTAAAAAATGATTAAATAATCAAAATATATTTTCATATTTGATTAAAAAACAATCATCTATTAAAATATAATTTATATAATAATTTAATTATG
>JAKSUD010000060.1 GCA_024409185.1 archaeon | reverse complement strand
CAGTAGGTTTTCCACCAACAAGTACAGATGCTGCAGAGTTACTAGTACCTAAATCGATACCTATAATTTTTTCTTTTTTAGTATCAGCCATAATATTCACCTTGATTGAATTTTTTGTTTTATTTTTTTCTTTTTAAAATTTGCTTATATAATAAATATTAAAACATAATTAAATTATTTAATTAAATTATATAATCAGAATATTTTTATTATTATAAAGTTTTTATAAACTTTTTATAATCATGATTTTTTTTATTTTGTATAAATTTCTAATAATTAATTATTCTTCTTTTTTAGGAGCTTTCTTTTTACAAACTCTTACTTTAGAATATTTAATTACTTTATCTTTTAAAGTGTATCCTTTCATAAGTTCATCAACGATTTCATTGTTTTCATGATCTGGACTATCTACTACAAGAAGTGCTTCATGCTTGTTTATATCGAATTTTTCACCTACAGCCGGAATTACTTCTAATCCTTCTTTTTCTAAAGAATTTTTCATTTTAGAGTAGATTAAATCATAACCTTCTTTCAATTCTTCATCATTTGTTGAATTTTCAAGAACTCTTTCCATATCTTCATAAACATCAATGAATTTTATGATAAGTTGCTCATTTGCAAATCTTACAATATCTTCTTTTTGCTTATCAGATTGTCTTCTAAAGTTTTCAAAATCTGCTTGAAGTCTTTGAAGATGTGATTTAAGTTCTAAATTTTCTTCTTCTTTTTGTGAAAGGGTTTCTTTTAATTTAGCTAATTCTTCATCTTCTTTAGAAGATTCAGTTTTAGGGGGTTTAGATTCTTCATCTTTAACTTCTTCTTCAGAATTAATCTGATCTTTTGAATCAATGTCTTCTTCAGAGTTGAGTTCTTCTTCAGAATTCAAATCTTTTTCTTTTTTAGCCATTTCTTCACCTTGCTTTTTAATTAATAATATGATAAGTATAAAATAGAGAAAGAGAGCGATAAGCTCCTTTGAATATATTCAGCATATTTAATTACATATTTTATAGGTAAGTTTAGATTAATTTAATTTGACGTGTTTGGATGTTTAATCTATTACTATAAGAATTCTGGTGTGTTTAGAATTCTTGGTTATAGTGTGATTTTTAAAGAGGATTTGAAAATATGTGTAATTAAATATTTTTCTCCTAAATTAATTTTTATTGATTTGTTATATGTTTGTAGTAACAAATAAGAAATTTTTAACAAATGTTAAATTTTTTTATTTGTCTTTGAGGATGTTTTTTGCTAATTTTAATTTTGGTTATATTTTAGGATTTTAGTTTTATAATTGAGTTTTCATTGCCAAATATATTAAAGTAACAAAAAGTTATCTTTTCTCTGTTTTTATTTTTGTTACTAAATGTTATTTAAAGATTTCGGTTTTTAGTAACAAAAAGTTAATAAAGGGGAACTATATAATATATAATAATGATTGATAATATAACAAATTATTCACAAGATGATGTTGGTATGGAAGCTATCCTTGATGTAATGGGATGTAAAACAAGACGTGACATCATTGATTTACTTAGGGAAGAACCAAGATTTGTTAGTGAAATCTCTCAAGAACTTCAAATTGGTCAAAAAGCTATTATTGAGCATTTAAGAGCGATGGAAGAAGTTGGTATCTTAGAATCTTCCTATAAAAAAGTAGTAAGAGGCCGTCCTCGTAAATACTATGACATGCCTAATGATGTTAATGTACAAATTACAATTACAAAAAATAGTTTTAATGTTAATATCACAGATGATATAAGAAATACACCTCAATTACCTTCAGGAGATGAATGGTCTAAATTATTAGAAATTGAAAAAAGAATAGATCAAGGTCATACCGAAGCTATTGAAGAATTAAAAAGTCAAATTCGTTTATATGATAATCTTAAAGAAAGAGCAGAATACATTTTAGAGAGAACTTCTAAAAAATATTAAATTTACTTTTATTATCTCATTTCTTTAAGTTCTTTTATTATATACTTAGTATATTTTATCTATTTTTATTAAATCTAATTTATTTGCTCTATTTTTTCTAAATTTAAGTTATTTTCTCTATTCCTGGTTTTATTAATCAATTAAATTTACACCAGCAACAATAGCTTGACCTAGAGATACAGAACCATCTCCTGGACAAGAGGTTATATGTTGTATAAATTTATATCCTTTTGATTCAATATATTCTTTAATATGTGCTGTTATAGCTTCATTATAGAAACAACCTCCAGTTGCTCCAATTGTTTTAACTCCTTTTTTATCAGCACATTGAATAGATAATTCTGCAAGACCAATACTCACTGCTTTTTGTCCTGTAATAGCTATTTTTTGTAAGTCTTCTCCATCTTGGATTTTTTTAATAATATATCTTAAAATAGCTGTTGTATCTAAAATAAGTCTATTTTCATATTCTTTTATAATAATTGGATAATCATCAAATGAATCAATTGCTATTTTATTTTGGTTATTAGATAAATCAAGACCAAATGCAAAGGATTCAAGTTTCATAGAAGCTTCTCCTTCATAATTACGTTCACTACAAATATGTAATGCTGTAGAAATTGAATCAAGAATTCTTCCTGTACTTGTACTTATACCAACATTAAGGTTAGATTCTATTTGTTTAAATAACATTTTTATTTCCATTTCTTTTTGTGGGAAATAATCTAAATAGCTATTTTTCATTAGCTCACTAACTGATGTTTGATTAAAGTTTTCTTTATCAAAATCACTATCTTGATTTGTTAAAATAGCTGTTAACATACGTACAGGATATTTAGTACAAAGATCTCCTCCAGGCATATTTTGAGGCATTAAAGAACCTAATCTTTCATAATCTTTAATATTTGTATAAAGGATTTCTCCTCCCCAAGCACCACTATCCTCACCATATCCAACTCCATCAGCAGCTATTATAATCATACCATCATCTTCGCTACTATCTAAAATATGGTCGTTTACTAAAGCTATTCCATGAGCATGGTGATGTTGAACTTGGATAAGAGGACAATCATATTCCTCTGCTAGTTCTTTAGCTAATTTTGTTGTAAAGAATTGTGGATGTAAATCACAAGCAATTGCATCGAAATGGGTAGTTTTTGTAATTCCCATCATATGATTAATAGCTTCTTTAAGGAATTGGTATGTTCTAAATTTATTAGTATTACCAATATGTTGTGATGTATATGCTTTTGATTGTTTAAGTAAAGTAAAGGTAACATCAAGCTCAGGACCAAGAGTTAGAATGTTTAAGTCATCAAATTTAGGATTTAAGTTTGTGTATTTTCCTTTTAAGTCATATGGGTCTGGAGTATAACCTCTTGAACGTCTAATAAATGATAATTCATTACTTCTAAATCTTACTACAGAATCATCACATCTATTAAGAATTCTTCTATTATGAACTAAATAATAATCAGCTATTTCATTGAGATTTCCTAAAATCTCTTCATTTGTAATCATCATAGGTTCTCCAGGAACATTAGCTGAAGTCATAATGTATGCAGGAGTATCAGTTTCATTAAATAAAAGATGATGTAGAGGTGCATAAGGTAACATTACACCAATATTATGTAATTTAGGTGAAACAGACTCTGCAAAAGCATAATTTTCTGATTTTTTCAAAATAACAATAGGTCTTTCTTTAGATAAAAGAGTTTTTTCTTCATTTTCTGAAACTATTGCAAATTTACGGACAGTTTCTATATCTGGGCTCATAACTGCAAAAGCTTGAGTTTTTCTACCTAATCTTTCTCTTAAAGTAGCTACAGTTTCTTCTAATTTAACATTAGCTACTAAGTGAGTTCCTCCAATACCTTTTACTGCAAATATTGCACCTTCATCTAATAATTTAGCAGTATCTTTTAAGGGGTCTTCAGATTCAATAAGTTTAGCTATTTTTTCTAATTTATCATCAACTTCTTTTTCAGTATTTTTATATAATTGAAGAGTAGGTCCACAAACAGGGCAACAGCTTGCTTCTGCATGATAACGTCTATCTAAAGGATTCTTATATTCTACTTCACAGTCATCACAAAGTGGGAAATCTTCCATTGTAGTTTTTTCTCTATCATATGGAACATTTTCAATAACTGTAAAACGAGGACCACAATCAGTACAAGCATTAAATGGATGCTTGTATCTTCTGTTAGTAGGGTCATTAATTTCTTCAAGACATTTATCACAAATTGCAAGATCAGGTGGAATTACAGAAACTCCAGAGAAACTATCTGCACTTTTTTTAATAGTAAATTCAGTGTAATTTTCCCATTCCTCTTCAGATTTGCTAATTTCTTTAGTTTCTAAATTATTTAATTTAGCTATAGGTGGAAGTTCATTTTGAAGTTTATCTAAAAAATTAGCTATTTTTTCATCTTCTCCTTGAAGGATAATTTCAACAACATTTCCTAAATTACGTACATATCCATTTAAGTTTAATTCTGTTGCTATTCTATATACAAAAGGTCTAAAACCTACCCCTTGTACAATACCCTCCACTAAGATTTTTGTTATTTTCATATTTTCCACCTAATTTTTTAAGATTTTAAAATAATTAATTTTATAATTTAAATTTTTAGTTTAACTGTATTTTAAAATGATATTAATACTATTGTGATAAAATGAAAGAAATTCTTAAAAGTCTTGTAGAAGGTAAAATATCTATTGAAAAATGTGAAAGTCTTTTAAAAGCAGAATCTATTTTAGAAATGGGTGATGTAGCTAAATTTGATTGCTCTCGTAAAGATAGAACTGGTTTTCCTGAAGCTATTTTAGCTGAAAGTAAAGATTATGAAGACCTACTTAAAATTATTAAAAGATATTTCACTGATGATGAAGGAAAAATTAAAAGAGGAATGGATAATTTAATTGTTACAAGACTTTCTAAAGATAAATATTCATTATTAAAAGATGATTTAAGTTATTTAATAGATGGTGGATTCAATTTTGATTATAATTCTCAAGGTAGAATTCTTATTATTTATGAAAATGAACTATTAAATTTCAATAAAGATTTAGGTAAAATAGGTATTTTAACTGCTGGAACTTCAGATATTTTTATTGCAGAAGAAGCAAAAGTTATTGTTGAACAAGGTGGATGTGAAGTAATTACTTCTTATGATATTGGAATTGCTGGAATTCATAGACTTTTCCCTCAAATAGCTAAAATGATTGAGGAAGAAGTTAATGCAATTATTGTCTGTGCAGGTATGGAAGGTGCTTTACCTTCTGTTGTTGCAGGCCTTGTTGATGTTCCTGTAATTGGAGTTCCAACTTCTGTAGGTTATGGTGTAGGTGCAGGAGGAAAAGCTGCACTTTATGGAATGTTACAATCTTGTGCTCCAGGTTTATCTGTAGTAAATATTGATAATGGTTTTGGTGCTGGAGTTTATGCTTTAACAATAGCTCAAACAATAGCTAAAAAATCTAAATAATTTCGGTGATTATGTGATTGTTAGAGATTTAAATCCTGAATTACATGATTTAAGAAGAGTTGCTGAACTTATCTATGATGTGGATTATAGAACTTTTGATTATCTTTTTAAATCAAAAGAAGCCGGTGTGGATGCAATTACAAATAGGTTAATTTATGCATTCCAAGAAGATGTTGTTACTGATGAATTGTTTAAAGTCTTTTTTGATGATGAAGACAGCGAAGAGAAAGAAATTATTGGAATGTTTAATGGTGGAAAAGGTGTAGTTCATCATTATTTTAAAGATATTTTATGGTTATTTAAAAAACTTAAATTTTCTCAAGCTTTACCTTTAGCTATTGTTGATTTTTTAGATAGTTTCGTTTTAGTAACTGTAGAAGAAGATGACTTTTATATATGTGAATTGGCTATTCATGAATCTCAACGTGGTAAAGGTAGAGGTCATGAAGCTTTAGATTATCTTTTAAAATTAGGTAAAGATTTAAATTGCAAACGTGCTGTATTAGATGCTGATTTTAGAAATGATGGAGCATTTAGATTATACAGTTCTTATGGTTTTAAAGTATTTAATAAAAAAAGTTTTGGAATATT
>JAKSUD010000006.1 GCA_024409185.1 archaeon | reverse complement strand
ATCAAGCTATGTTTCTCCAAAAAGGCAGATTAGAACTTTTTAATAAAATGAATGAAGTTAAAAAGTAACTTCATTTTTACTTTTTTTAGTTATATTAATAACTGAATTTATCTATTAAATTTAATATTTTATCAGAATATTTTTTTAATGAACCTAATTTAACAGTTAATTTTCTAAGTCCCACAATATCTTCATGACTTAAAGTTCTAAGTAAAAGTATCATAACTATATAAATTATTGGACAGATAATAAGCTCTATTATTAATCCAATTGAGTTATTTGGAAGTATGAAAGAAGGTATTGCCATTATTAATGATGCAATTGTTACTTTTGATAAAAATTTATAAGGAGGAGTAGTTTTTGTTAATCTAAATTGTATTATAAACATAGGTACCATCATTATAAATGAAGCTAATGTTGTTGCTAATGAACCACCTTCAATCCCATAAATTGGAATTAAATACCATCCTAAAACAAAAGTAATAGCACATCCAATTATTAAAATATACATTGGAATACGAGGATTCCCAATCCCTTGAACAATACTGCTCGATATGGTATAAATTGAATAAAAAGTCATTCCAATAACTAAAATAGATAATGCTAAAGACCCATTCATATATTCTGCATTAGTGAAAAATATAAGACCTAAAATTTCCTTTGAAAATATAGCTATACCTACACACATGGGAATTACAAAAAACATCCCATATTTATAAGATTCTTCCACATATTTTTGAAGTAAATTATTATCTTTACTAGCAAACGCCTCTGAAGCAGCAGGCAATATTGTTGTTGCAAGAGATCCAGAAACAATTAAAGGTAATCTAGCTATAGGATCACTAACCCCAAAATAACCTATAACTGTAGATGTTAAGAAAATACCCATTATAAATGTGCAAATACTATAAATCCCCATTTCAGCTAAACCTGTTATTGAAACAGGTATTGCAAAGAAAATTAATTTTTTAGCTAATTTTAATTCTTCTTTAAATGAAAATTTAAAACTTTTATTTGGTTTTGGTAAATATTTTCTCATATACTTTTTAAAAATATAAACTGCAGTTAATGCTGAAAAAGCAAACCCAAGAACTGAACCTAAAACTGCACCAAAAGTAGATAAACCTATAAGTACTAATGCAGTAGCAGCTAAAATCATCACAATCTGTTCTATAGCACGAGTATATAAAATATATTCCATCTTATAAACTCCTTGAAATGCTCCTCTAAATCCACCAACAATTACACTAAATGGAGTAATTAACCCAACTGCTTGTAAAGGTAGTAATGCGACAGGTTTATGATAAATATCATTAGCTAACCATGGAGCTACAAAAAATACCATTATAAATCCAAAAAATATGCCCAGTATAATCATTATTTTTAAGGCAGTAAAAACTGTTTGTCTAGCTAAATCCTTTTCATTAAGGATATTATACTCTGAAATATATTTTGCAATAGCCGGAGGCAATCCTCCTGCAGATAAAATTTGGAAAATTCCTTGAAATGGGGTTGTTAATGTGAATATTCCATATGCCACAGTCCCTAATAAAGTAGCCATTAAAAATTTATAAATATAACCACCAATACTAAAGATTATATTTCCTAAAAATATTATTATACTGCTTTTAGCTATTTTTGAAGTCATTACTATCATCCATTTTTAAACTTACTAATTTTTTATCTATAAATTATTTTTAAATATATATAATACTATATAAATAGTTAATGATTTTTAATAACTAAACTTTAACTTTGTTCACTAATTTAATAATAATAATAATAATGTTTAGTAAAATGCATGAAAAAATATATATTGTATTAATTTAAAATATAGTATTACAATCTTATAAAAATCTGTTGATAATATAAATTTTTTAATAAATTTTTATAGGTTGTTTAAATAATGGAGGTTTTTTTAATGGAAGATATAACTGACAATAATAAAGTTGTGGCTGTTCAAGATGGTATAAAAGTACGTAAATGTACTACTTGTTCTTGTTCTAGTTGTAAATGTGGAAGTGGTTTACGTTGGTGGCTCACTCATTTTAGTAATAGGAGCTCTAATTTTAATCATTCTTATTATAGAAAACTTAAATTTTAATAAATGTTATTTAAAATAACATTTTATTTTTTTTTATTTTTGGGTTTTTTATGGAGGTTGTGACAAAAAATAATACTTATTTTTATGATAATAAAACTGGTTTGATTTTTGCAGATAATTCAATAATATCCTCTATTTTAAATATTTCTGAATGGGATTCCTTATCTGAACTAGAATTAATTAACATTCTTAAAATAAATTTTGATGAAAATAAAATCATATTTTATTTAAAATGGTTAAAAAAATATATTTTGTTTTGTAAGAAATATAATTATATTAATAATATGAGCTCTTCTATTTGTGAAATAGAAGATTATCTTTTAAAGTTTGGATTTAAACAATTAATTTTTTCTATTACTGAAGATTGTAACTTTCGATGTTCTTATTGTATTTACTCTGATGAGTTTCTTGAATCAAGAAATCATTCATTAAAATACATGGATTTTGACACTGCTAAAAAAGCAATTAATATCTATTTTAAGTATTTCACTGAAGGGAAATGTTATAATTTATTTAAAAATCCCTCATTTTCTTTTTATGGGGGAGAACCTTTATTAAATTTTAATTTAATTAAAAAAATTGTGTCTTATATCAAATCAATTTATAGTGGTGAAATTTATTTTTCAATTACTACAAATGGATCTCTTTTAACTAAAGAAATATCTGATTACTTAATGGATAATAATTTTTCAATTTTAGTTAGTTTGGATGGTGATGAAACGGAACATAATCGCAAAAGAAAATATAAAAATGGGCATAATACTTTTAATGATGTTTTTAATAACTTAAAGTATATTTTGGATAAAAACTATGATAATATTGCAATAAACTCTGTTTTCGATTGGGATACTAATTTTATAAATTGTGAAAATTTTTTTTGGAATAATAATCTGAAAATTACAAATGTTTCAGCAGTTGATGATAGTTTTACCAAGCAATATTATAATAAATTCAGTATTTCTGATTTTAATTATCATAAATGTTATTTAGAATACTTGGAACAAAACTATCAATTTTTTAATAAAAATGAAGATTCATATTTGTATCATCTGATTGAATATCCTTTAATTAGTACGTTACTAGATTCTAATTTCATCAGTGTTCAAAGAAACTTTAATAATTATACTGGGCCTGTGTTCCTGGGGAAAAGTTATTTTTAAATCCAGATGGTAATTTTTATATCTGTGAAAGAGTTCCTGAGATTAAATCGATAGGGAATGTTTCAGAAGGTATTAATTTTAAAGAAATTAAAAAAATCATTGATGATTTTAATAATTCTCTATCTTTTTGTGAAGATTGTGATTTTTCATTTATTTGTAATAAATGTTATAGGGATTTTATGCAGGATAATAAATTTGTTTTATCTGAGAAAGTTTGTATGGATGTTAAAAAGGATATGATCGGTTCTTTAAGAGAATCAATAGAATTTATGGAGTCTTATCAAAATTATATTGAGAAAAAACATACTAAATATTCTTATTTTTATGGTTGGAGGGATTAAATGTATTTTAGATTAAACCCAGAGTCATTGTTAACTACTGGTGATGAAGGAAGCATTATCTGTGATGTTTTTACCAATAAAATTTATCATTTAAATCGTGATGAAACTAATCTGATTGTTTTGGCGAAAAATAATTATCCAATAAATTTAAATGAACCATTTTATCATGAACTTGAAAATGAATGCTTAGGAACTTTTTATGAAAATATACCTTATATTCATAAAATTAGAAAGGGTTCTTTTTTTCAGAAGAATATTGATTTCTCTTTCAAGTCATTTTTTTAGAATTAACTAATATTTGTAATAATGAGTGTAATTATTGTGCTTTTAAAGGTAGTGAGTATAGAAGTTTAGGTTGTTTAGGTTGTAACTCTTTTGATGAGACTGGAGAATATCTTGATTCTAAAGAATTTTTTGAAATAGTTGAATGTATATCTAGTTTAGGATGTGATGAGTTATATTTAACAGGGGGAGATTTAAGTTTAAATTTGGATTTTTCAAAAAATATTATTAATTATGTTAAAGATAAATTTCAAAATGTTTTTATTATCCAATCTTATAATCATAACTATCAAAATTTTTTAGATTTAATTGGTGAAAATGTTTATATGATTTTACAAATTAATTTGGACACTTTTAACTTAAATTTGTTACATAATAACAATTTAACATATCTTGTGTTAGTTTCTGAAAATGAAATTGACTTATTTTATTCTAAATCTGAAAATATTGGCAATATTAATTTTATTCCTGACTTTTTAACTAAAAATAAAGAAATTAATCCTAATTTAAATAATAATTATCATTTTGAATTTAATTCATTTTTTCATAACTTAGAATTTCACCCTTGCTTAGGGAAATCATTATTTATTTCTTCAAAGGGAAATATTTATCCCTGTCCAATGTTTAGGTCTAAGAAATGGGGTAATGTTAAAGATAAAAACTTGTTAGATGTGCTGGATAATATTAAAATAGATATCTTTAATTTTTGGAAGAATAATTTAGATAATATAACTACATGTAAGAATTGTGAATTTAGATATCTGTGTTCTGACTGTCGTGTTTTAGAAGAAGTAGTATCTGGAGATGTTAATAATAAAACTTTATGTGATTTTAAATAATATTTTGTTGTTAGGTATTACTATGTGTATATGGGATGAAAAAATTTGTAATATTATTGATATTGCAAAGAAAGTCACTGTTAAAATTTTTGTAGTTAAAAATAATTTATTATATGGGAAATCCGTCTATTTAAATGGGACTGGGTTTTTATTTGATTATGAGTATATTTTGACTAATTATCATGTTGTTGAAAGTGCCGATCAAATTAAAGTAGGATTATATTTTAAAAATGAGTTAATTTCTGTAAAATTAGTAGGTTTTGACTCTTATTCAGATATTGCTGTTTTAAAAATTACAAAGTTAAACATTAATTTATTAGAATTAAATGCTAATAATTTGAGAGAAGGTCAACTGGTACTAAGCATTGGGATGCCTTATGGTTTGGAGTTTTCTTCAAATTTATCTATAATCAGTTCATTAGAACACTCTCTTAAATTAGATAATGGTTCTATTATTAATAGAGTTATACAAATTGATGAAAAACTAATTCCAGGTTGTTCTGGAGGGCCTTTAATTAATGAATTCTGAAATTATAGGTATGAATACAATAATGTTTATGGAGGATAAAATTTCTTTTGCTTTACGTATTGATTTTGTGTTGGAAATTGTTAATAATATTATTGATAATGAGGGGTTATAATGAAAAAGTTTTTTGTTACTGAGTTTTTAGGAGAGTATAAAAAAGATATTTTAATATTGTGTTCTTTAAGCATATTATCTTCTATTTTTACTCTTGTTAGTCCTTTATTTGTACAAATTATTATTGATGATGTACTTTTAAATAAAAATTTATCTTTATTGTTCCCTATCTTAATTTATTTAGTGGTTTTTTATGTTTTATCCACTATTGCAGTATTTTCTCAAAATTATTTATCAGAATACATTAGAATCAAAATTTTACAGGATAAGACTCTTAAGTTGTTAGATATATTTGTTTTAACAAATGAATATTTTAGTGGTGGTGATTTATTAAGTCGATTTATTGATAATTTGAGATTAGTTTCAACTATACTCTGCTTAACTATCCCTAGTTTTGTACTTAATATTATTTCGCTTATTTTACCTTTGTGTATCATGATTTATATTAATAAATTTTTATGTGTAATAATTATAATTCCTACCTTATTAGCTTTATTAATTTTTTATATATTGGGCGATAGAATTGAAAAAATTGAGGAAAAACTTTTAAAGACAAATAGTCAAATATTCTCTTTTTTAAAAGAATTTTTTGTGTTAAAAAACTTTATTAAAGCTTATGCTATTCAAAATTTTTTCTTAAATAAATTTATTATTAAACTAGATAAATATAAAAAAGAGTCAATGCAATTTTCTAAATACTCATCGGCTAATATATCTTCTGAGTATTTATTAACTGGAGTTCCTATGTTAATTTTGATTATTTCTGGTTCTTATTTGATAATTCGTAATGAGTTGACATTGGGCAGTTTTACTGCATTTTTAACATATATTTCTCTATTTTTTGGACCTATGATGCAATTAGGAGCATTATGGGCTACTTATAAAAGTACTTTACCTGCAGTTACTAGAATAAAAGAAATTTATGATTTAAAAGATGAAACAGTGTATGATAAAATATTAACTGTTGATGAAGGACTTGTTGAGTTGGATAAGGTTAGTTTTAGCTTTGACTTTAAAATTTTAAGTAATTTTTCTTGTACTTTTTATCCAGGTATTAATTATTTGGTTGGTGATAATGGTAGTGGTAAGAGCACTATTTTAAAACTTATTTGTAAAATTTATTCTCCAGATAATGGTTTTATTAAAATTGACGGTCAAGATATTAGAAATGTTTCTATGGGTGATTTATCAAAATATGTGGGAATTGTTTTTTCAGAACCTTATTTGTTGAAGATACTATTTATAATAATCTTGTGTTAGGTATTTCAGATATTGAAAAGGTTGATGTTTTTAATGCATGTAAAAAAGTAAATGTTCATGAATTTATAATGTCTTTACCTAATCAGTATAATACTATTATTAAGGAGGAAGGATGTAATTTTTCAGCTGGTGAAAAACAGAAAATTTCATTAGCTAGGGTTTTGATTAGAAATCCTAAAATAATATTGCTTGATGAGGTTACTCGTTCAATTGATAAAAAATCTAAAGCAGAAATTAAAGAAAGTATACATTCATTAAAAGATGAAAAAACAATAATTATAGTTGATCATGAATTCTGTGAGGTATCTTCTGATTTTAATATTGTGAAATTATAATTTATTTTTTTTATTCTCTTCTTTTTTTATTCTATTTTTTCTCTATTTTTCCACTATGTATATTGAATAACATAGTGGAGTGTTTTTATTTGGTTTCTAAACATTTAATGGAAATTGTAATTAAAGCTATTGACCAAACCAAAGATGTAGCTCAAAAGGTAGAAAATAACTTTAAAAGAATTGGAACTTCTGCTACTTCAAGTATGGAAGCCACCTCTCAAGCTACGAATAAAGTAGCTTCTTCTTTTGATAAAATTAATCAAGTTACTAGTGTATCCAGTGGTTATTTTCAATATGAGTTTTACAGCTAAATCTTCTTTTGCAACTTTATCTAATGCTCAAAAAAGAGCTTTATTAGATTTAAGTAACCTTAACCAAAAATGTGTTTCCACAAGAGAAGAATTAAGCACTATTGGAACTACTGGTTATAATGCTTTCTTACAATTAAGTGTAAGTAGTAAAACAGCATTGACTAATTGGGATAGTATGAGTCAGTCGGCTCTAAAGTGGTCAGATCATATTAAATTAGCTCAAAATTATACTAAAGGATTTGGTGTAGATATAGACTCTATTAAAGGTAGAGTCCTCGTTTTAGGTAATGCTTTACAGTCAGAATTAGGTTCTAAATTTGAAACTATTAAAACTAAAGTTACTGGTGTTGCTGGAGTTATTAAAAGTGGTTTATCTAGTGCTTTAACTACTGTTAAAAGTAAAGTAGAAAGTGTAGCTAATAGTTTTACTGGTCTTGGAGGAGTTATTAGTGGTGCTATTGGTGCTATTGGTATGAGTAGCATTACAGAGCTAACTGTTGGTTTAGCTATGACTCGTGAAAGAATGACTACTTTAACTGCTGCTACTTGGGGAAGTGCTAAAGCTGCTAAAGAATTCGTTGGTTACATGGATAAAATGACTGATAACTCTTTAGTAAGTCTTAATGATTTAGGACAAGCTATGAACACCATTAAAATGTCTACTGGAATGAGTAATAAAGAACTTAAAAACTTTACAAGTGTTGTAAATGACATAGGACAAAGAGCTATCTTAATGGGTAAAGATACTACTGAAGCTATGAGTCTTATGCAATCTGCTGGTAGAGGGCTTAATGGAGAGTTTGAAATCCTTAAATCTAACTTTGGTATTACCAAAGAACAATTACAAAAATTAGGTTGGAAAGGTACTGCTAAAGATGTAGAAGGATACCAAAAAGCTTTAGAAAAGGCATTAGCTGCTGGTGGAGACATGGACGGTATGATGAACACATTATCTGGTCAAATCCAGCTCGTTAAAAAAGGTTTTACAAGTGCTGGAAGACAGATAGGAGAAATGTTTGTTCCGTACATTAAAGAAGCTGTTACCTTTATGGTAGGAATGAAACAAGAATGCCCTGAAGTCTATAAATATATTATTGGAATAGCTGGTGCAGTAAGTGGATTTGCTACAATAGCACCTACTTTAAGCCCAATATTAACAACAATGAGTCTTTTAAGTAGTGGTTTAGGTTCTACATTTACTACAATAAGTGCATTAGCTGGTTCTACTGGTTCTGCAATGAAAATATTATCTTCTGGTTTCCAAGAAGTTTATAATGCAGAAAAAGGTGTATATGAAATGCAATGTGTAATGGGTCCAGCTACTAAAGCATTTTACACAGCACTTGCAAGTGGAGAAGGTATTCTTTCAGCTATTAAAGCAGGTTATGCTGAAATGGCAATTGCAGAATACATTTCATTAGGACCTCTTTTATTAATTATCGCAGCGATTGTTGCTTTAGGTGTAGCTGTTTACGAAGTAGGTAAATACTTCGGTTGGTGGAGTGATCTTCCTACAATGCTCGGAGCAATTAGTAGTGGGTTACAAAGGTTGTGGGCAGCATTTGTAAACAATCCAGATGTACAAGCTACAGTAGAAGCTATTAGTGAAGCTTTTGAATGGTTATGTGATGTGCTTTCACCAGTTACAGAAGCAGTAGCTAATTTATTCCCAGAGTCTACAACTGAAGAATTTGATATTGTAAGAGTAATTATAGACACTTTAGGATATTCATTCCACCAATTAGCATTAGCTGTTGGTTATGTAGGTGGCTGTATTTCTAACACTATAAGCTTCTTTGAATGGTTGTATACATCAATTGTAAACTTACCAACTGCTGTTTATAATATGATTATAGCATTCGGTACATGGTTAGCACAATTACCAATTATCGTTTTTAACTATTTAGTAATGGTTACAACCAGCATTATAACAGCTGGTAATAACTGGGTTACTAATTCTATTAATATTGCTTATAAAATGGTATCTGGTGTTATTAAATGGATTAGCCAATTACCAAGCAGAGTGTATAATTACATAGTATCTGTAGCTTCAAGAATTTTAGCTGGTGGTTCTAAATGGATTAGTAATGCTCGTAATTTAGCTGTTAATACAGTTAGTGCAGTTATTAATCAAATTGCTAATCTTCCTCAAAAAGTATACAATGAATTTATACAAATAGGAAGTAGAATTAGAAATGCTGTATCTTCAGCTGTTAGTGCTGCTAGTAGTTTTGGTTCCAGTATTAAAAATGCAGTATTAAATGCTTTACACATTCATTCTCCAGGTATTGTACAGCTTAAAATAGCTACTGAATTTGAAAATACTATTGGTCAAATTAAAGATAGAGTAAGTAGTGCAAAAGACAAAGCTAAAGAATTTGGTAAAGGTATTGTTGATGGATTTTCCAGTCAAGATGTAAGTAGTAATTTAATTATTTCTCCGACTATGGATTATGACACTTCTTCACTTCAACCCCTTTCTGATGTAGTGTCTACACCAGTAAATACAATCAGTAGTGCAGATAATACAGAAAATCCTATTGTAGATACATTAAGCACTACTTCAGATACAAATTCCACAGGTTTAGAAGAAATTGTTAATACAAATAAAACAGCATTTGACACTATGTTACTTAATGAACAAATGAGTATGAGTCAAATGACTAGTGATGTTGGTTTTAATTTAGATGCTATTTCTCTTAATGAGAATACAAAATTAAATCAAATGACAGACCACATCAACACCAGTATGAATAATATTCTTGATAAAACTAAATCTGGTCTTACACAAACTACTGAAACTACAAAAAGTAATCTTAGTAAAATGCAGACAAGCACAAGTAAGGTTACTAATAATATGGTTAAAGCTTGGGGAAGTATGAAGACCAATATTGTTAAAGCTGCTAAAGATATTCAATCCCAATCTACTAGCTATTTCAACACTTTACAAAAAACTATCAGTAGTTTTTACAATAGATTACAACACCCTGGAGGAGCTGGTCACGGATCTTATTCTCCAGTAAAATC
The DNA here is from genome assembly GCA_024409185.1 of archaeon. Lineage (GTDB taxonomy): Archaea > Methanobacteriota > Methanobacteria > Methanobacteriales > Methanobacteriaceae > Methanobrevibacter. The sequence goes on along the minus strand of JAKSUD010000006.1, from coordinate 5,975 downwards.
ATCACCTAAATTTAGCTCTCCATTTGGAAGAGTAATAGTAGTTTAGCAAGTAAAATCTTCAATATTGATATTGATTATTTAGGAGATAATACCACTGCTTCTAACCTTAAAGGTGTAGATTTAGGGGAAATTCTTAAAGGTTGTAGTGAAGGAAATTGTGGAGCTGGTTCTTGGTCAGATGTTGTAAAACCAAATGTATCTAAAATTAAAAATACAGCTCGTAATTGGAACATGAAAGGACCAGTTGTAGCTGGAAGGTATTCTACTGGTTTAAGATTTAAAGTTAAAGAATTTGAAAATGGTGTACCTAAAATAAGCTTCAGCACCTTTAAAGGAATGGCTGAAGATGTTTTCAGTAAATGTCATTATGAGTTCTATTATGACTCTAACAAATATAGAAATTGGGTTCGTGCTTTCCTTGGTGGAGGTATGAATTGTAGTGATTCTTCAGATGCACTTATATGGATGGCAAATGCTTGTGGTTTACCAGCTTCAAAAGTTCATGGACATTGGAATCAATTCGGTCATTATTGGGCAAATGTGGCTGGGCATAAAATGGATACAACAGGGTGGATGCAAAGGAGAACATGGACTCCATCTGCAAGTCATGCAGGTAGTCCTAGTGATAGTCCATTCAGTAGCTTAACCAAAGCTATTGATAAGTTAGCAACCGATACAACCACTGGAGAAGACTTTGACGTTTTCACTGGTGAAACAGTATCTAAAGAAGTTACTGTAAACGGCGAATTAAAGGTTATTCATGAATTTAAAAACTTACCTAAAGGCATTTCAGCTGAAGAAGTAGCTAGAATAGTAAATGAAACAACCTCTTCTGATGATTGGCAAAAGACTTTAGCTAATAGTGTAACTTTCCAGTCAGAAGATGATAAAGTAAAAACAAGACTCAAAAGAAAATTAACAAGAGCAAAAGGAGCAAGATAAAGTGGAACAAAAAGTAACTCCTCAAAATATAAGGGGTTTAGGTAATGTCTGTGATAATTTTAGTGAAAATGATTTCATTAAAATTAATGCAGATACTACTTTACAACCCAATGTAAATGTAAATAATACAAGTTTGAGGTGCTTTCGTGTACAAATGAAAGGAACTGATTTAACAATAATTACTTCTGGTAACAATTCCTTAAGATATGGAGTAGCTTCTACCTTTGGAGTAACTGTTAAAACAGCATATAATAACACCCCAGTTAGTGGTTTAATTGTAGGATTGTATCTTAATGATAAATTAGTAGCTTCTTCAAGTGGAACTACATCTACTGGTTACACTACAATTACTTATACACCTAATACTTTTGGAAATGTAACTTTAGAATTTAAAGTATTACCTCAAGGTAATTATTCAATGGTTAAAACTACAAGAAATGTTTCTATAAGTATTGGAACTATAATTACAGTTTATTCTCCTTATGTTCCAGCTCCTTCAAACGGACAATTTAGTGGTTTTGCAGTTTGGGTTACTGCTGAAGATGGTACAATTATCGATACTACTGTTTCAATGAGTAATGGAACATCTTTAGATACTCAAACCACCTCTGCATTAGAATTATTAACTGTCTTAGATAGTGTCCCAGTTGGTACTAATATAACTTATTCTTATGCTGGAGAAGGTTTTTATGAGTCTTCAACAACTACTAAAAAAGCTGGTATTGATGGTTCTTATCTCACTACAAAACCTCCAGCTTTACCTAGTGCAAGTGGAGGTAAATAGAATGACTAGTGTTACTACAAGTTGGCATTATCCCAGTTCAGTAAGTGATACTTCTGCAAGTTATGCTAGTGGTAAATATTATCGTTCTTGGACTAATTTAGCTAATATCAAAACTAATGCAAATGTAGCTACTTGTAAAGATATAGGTGGTAAAAATGGAACATGGCCTAGACCCTCTTATATTGTAGCTAAAAAGTATGGTTTCACCATTCCTTCTTATGCAGATATTACTAAAGTTGAAGTTCAAATAGCTCATAAAAGAGTTACTTATTCTAGTGATACTGCTTACCCAACTATTGGTCAACCTAGTGTTGGACTTTATAATGTTTCTGACCCTGGAGCTACTTTAGCAGCACCGACTAAAACAATGGCTTCTACAAAAGCTACCTTTTCAATTACTCCAGCTGTTGCTAATGTTAATAGTGCTGATTTTGGTGTTAAATTAACTTATCCAGCTAATACAAACACAAATCTTGGAGCTATGCAACTTAAGTATATAGCTATTAGAGTTACTTACAATGTACCAAGATTTAGTTTAGCAGTAGCTAGAAAAGATACTGTTGAGAAGAAAGTTAATGATACCATAGATATTAATTTAACTATTAACAATTTAGATAAAACCGATTATGACCCATCGGTAACGATTACTCTAACGAGTGGAGCTAGTTATAAAAGCAAAGTTAGTGGTAGTGGAACTGTTAGTGGTTCTGGAACAAGTATTACATGGAAACCAACTTTATCTAAATCCACTACTTCTGCTTCATGTGTTATTAGATTAAGTTTAACTTCTCAAGGCACTAAAACAGTTTCACTTAAAACAACTGTTCCAGCTAGAAGCGATCCTAGTGTAAGTGCTGTTAATTATACTGCTTCTACTTCCTTTTCTGTATCTGCTCAAAAGATAGAAGTTTTAGAACCAGTAATTACTCCAGAACCTACTCCAGTAGCTCCTACTCTTTCCTCTACATTAAATTTACCAGCAAGAATGAAAGTAGGAGATAGTGAGAATTTAGAAATTAACTTTAGTTCTAGTGTTGCTTTTAATAATTCTGATGTGATTACTCTTAAAATTAGTGAGAATGGTGTTGTGTATACTACTAGTGATGGTGTAATTACTAATCCAGATATTAAGAATGGTAGTTTTACTAATACTGGAAATACCTACAATATTACTCCAGATGTAAATAATACTAATGCTTCAGATACCTTTTCTTTTACCTTAAATGGTGTTGAACAAGGAAATATAACTATCACCATTTTATATCAAAATGAAGTCATATTTTCTAAATCTTTACTTGTTATTTTAGATAGTAGTTTAGCTTTTAATTACATTGAAATGACTGGTGAACAGTTAAATCGTATGGGTGAAGGAATTGAATATACAGCTACAAGTTTTATTAAAATTAATGTAGATTCAACAAATGAGGACAATCTCACAGATTTAGGAGGTAACTTTAGATTTGGTGTATTTAATGATGAACTTCCAGAAGAAAATGTAGAAAGCTATATTTTTGATAATGCTCTATGGAGTGGTATGCCTTCTGAATTTAATGAGTTTGTAGAGGAATCTATTAATTTTAATTACCAATCAGATTGCCCAGTATACTTTTTATGGACTTCAGATTATGTTGTTGAGGGTTATGATGATGTAACTTTAGATTTTACTAATCCAGTAGTTATTGAAACAATTGAAAGAGAAGATGTAGAGTCAGTAGGAATATTCCCTATACCAATTCAAGAAATAATTCACACAGACACAGTAGCTCAATTAAGCTTAGACTCTGGAGAAACCACTAATGGATTAAGATGTTTTAATTTAGATTGTGAAAATTTAGATGAAGAAGACATTGTAATTCAAGGTATAGAATTAGATATTGATGTACCTACTCTTGATGGAGAATGTACTGTATTTGCTAAAATTATTTCCCCTACTATTGTAGATGGTAAAAATCGTATTGGTGAGAGGAGTATTGTTCTTAATAATAGTGAAGACCCACATATTCACCTTGGAAATGAATTTGATTTATGGGGTTTAAAATTTGATGATTTTGAAGACTTTTCACAATTCCAATTAGATCTTCAGATTGTAAATCCATATTCTGGTTCTCAAAGTATAGATATAAATAATGTAATTTTAACTGTACACTATTCAGTAATTGAAGATAGTAAAATTAAATGCCTTGTAAATGGTGAAGATACTAGATTTTACAATATGTTTATTCAAAATGTAGAGGTTCCTATGGGTGTTGAAACTGACACAGAATATATGGAAATTTCAGGTACAGATACCACCAATGCTTATAGAATGAACATAGATAAAAAGGAAATTAAAATTGATTTTAGTGTTAAAGGTTGTACTATTGAAGAAACTACTCGATTTATGGAGAGAATAGCTAAACTCTTTACAAATCCAAGAGATATTTTAAATCGCCCTCAAACAAATCGTATAGAATTTAATCATTTTCCTAATAGATATTGGGAAGTAGTTATGGAGAAACCTATTGATAATGAGGTCGAATTTGTTGAATATGAAGGAACTATAAAATTATTGGTTCCAGCTGGAACTAGTTATAATGTAGAAAGCACTACAACCAGTGCTATGAGAACTAATTCTGGTATTGCTAAAGTAAATCCATTAATTCAAATAAGCCCAAATCAATCTAGAATTACTATTCTTGAGGAATTCACTAATCAAATATTCACAATTAATGAAGATGAAGTTAATATTAATGGTTTTAGTTTTAATGAGCATGATATAATCCGTATTGATTGTGAAGCTAGAAAAGTCTATTATTATCCTCTAAATGAGGGTGATACTATGGACTCTTTAATTGAAGAGGCACATGAGCATATAGACATTACTCATGCAGTAGATTTTAACAGTGAATGGTTTGTAATTTATGATGATTACAAGTTTACAACAGATAATACTTGTGATATTCATTTTGTACAATTCTTTGAAAGGTGGTAATAATGTTTAATCCAATTATTCTAGACCAAGACGAGAACTTTTTAGAATGGTTAAACCCAGAGTATATTGACATTGAAGAAACTAATGAGATAGGAGAATTAAGAACTGTTTCTGTTAGTTATCCAATTGTAGATGATATTAAACATACTAAAGAATTGTTTAGAATTGGTAATAAATTATGGATTCCAGAAGGTGCTGGATTAACTAGTTGTTTGTATGTAATTAGTAGTGAGTGTAAGCAAGATTATTTTGATAAGAATACTTTCAGTTTCGATGCAGAAGATATACTTGTTGAGCTTAACTATGCTGAATTATGGGTTCAAGAACCTACTAAAACCATCATCGTTAACTCTACTAACTTGAATAAATGGTTTGGTATGTATTACCACATTGGAACTGTTGAAAATTGTACTCCAGAGTCTGCTAAATCTATTGAAAATAACGGAACTATGTCTAAAATGGAATGGTTAAGATACATAGAAGAACAGACTGGAAACATTTTCATAACAAGGTACGAGAAAGACGAAGATAGCAACATTATTTTAAGGTATTTGGACTTCAAGAACCCAAATACAATAGGCAATGACCATGCAAACAGTATTATTGATTTAGGTTACAATGCAGATAATATTGTTTATGAAATTGATGAGTCAGATACATTTAGAGCTATTGCTCCAATCTTTACTTTAGCTAATGAAAATGGAACTAGTATTACTGGAACAACTGTTACAAGAGAAGAATTAGCTACTGTAATCAATAATTGGAAAAACCATGCTGTTACTAAAGGAACTAGTGTTCCATTAATTTTAGAGCGAAATAGTGATGGAACTATTAAAACTCCAGTTTATCCAGATGATTATTGGACTGCACCTTTTACTAAAAATAGTGGTGAAATGTTTGTCTATGACCCTGTAGATACTGGTGCTGAATATAACTTAATCCGTCCTCGTAAGGACTATGAAGGAACAATTGTAAATATTCCTAAAGTAGGTACAATAGATACCAGCGAAACAGATAAGAGAATAATCTTTAATAACTGCTGTAATACTCTTTTAGAGAAGAGGTATCCTACTGTAAATTTAGAAGTAGATATTAAAGATTTAGATAACTTGTTAGGTTATACTAACACTTATGAAGTTTATGATACAATTAAAGTTAAAGTTCCAGAATTAACTCACCTTGTAGATTGTAGGATTGTAAAAACAGTTAAAAATCCACATACACCTAATGAGAATAAAATTAATTTAAGTAGTATAAGTCTTAATACAAGAGTTAATC
>JAKSUD010000059.1 GCA_024409185.1 archaeon | reverse complement strand
AAATAATAATTTATCAACCTAAGAAAAAGGAAAAACTAATAAAAAATAATAATTTTATAATATCACATGAAATTAATAAAACAATATATAAGTACTTTTTAGAAAAATAAAAGTATTATAATATAATTTAAATAAAGTGTATTTTATATAATACTTTTAATAAAAAATTAACTAATAGAAATATTTAGTAAAAAAACAAAAATATTTCAAAGGAAAAGTGAGAGAATGAGTGAGAGAACTACTTGGAACAATAATTATATTTTTTTAATGGCCATGATTGGTTCTGCGGTAGGTTTAGGAAATATTTGGAGATTTCCTTATATCTATTACACAAATGGTCATGGGACTTTTTTAATACCTTATATAATAGCTATTTTAGTACTAGGATTACCTTTTATATTTCTTGAAAGTTCCCTTGGACTTAAATTTAAAGAATCATTAATTAATACATTCCAAAAAGTTGGAGATAAACTTCAAATTATTGGATGGTTAATCATTATTACAGTCTTTTTAATAACAACTTATTATATATGTATCGTTGGATGGGACCTGATTTATTTCTTCTTAAGCTTTACTAAAGCATGGGGTGCAAATCCAGCTACTTATTTCACTACCAATGTTGTTCAATCAAGTAATGTCTTACATTTCGTACCATTAGTTGGAATTTCTATTTTAGTCATATGGATTTTAATTTGGTTTATCTGCCATAAAGATTTAAATGATGGTGTTGGAAAAGCAGTTAATATACTTGTTCCTTTAATGTTTGTTATAATGATTGGAATTGTAATTTATTCTTTAACAATGCCTGGTGCATCAATAGGAATTAAAGAATTTTTTACTATTGATTGGAATGCACTTGGAAATTTAAATATATGGCTTGCTGCATTTGGACAGATAATTTTCTCACTATCCTTGGGTATGGGTATTATTTTAACATATTCAAGTTATTTACCTGAAAAAACTAATTTAACCAAAAATGCAGTAATGACTATTTTTGCAAATTGTGGATTTGAAGTAGTAAATGCAATTGGAGTATTTTCAATTTTAGGATTTATGGTTTTAACAAGTGGAATTCCATTTAACCAATTAATTATAGAAGGAACTGGTTTAGCATTTATTGCATTCCCGGAAGTATTTAATGTAATGGGACCTGTATCTTATATATTAGGACCTATATTTTTCTTATGCATTTTAATTGCAGGAATAACTTCACTTATTTCTATGTTAGAATTAATTAGTTCATCTATAGGAGATAAATTCAAACTTTCAAGAAAAAAAGTAACTACTATTCTATGCATAATTGGATTTTTAGTTTCAATGATTTATGCAACAAGTTTTGGATCTTACTTATTAGGCATAGTAGATTCTATGTTAAATAATGTTATTTTACTTTTAATAATCATTATAGAATGTATCATATTTGGATATATTTACTCCATGGATAAATTAATGGAAATTTTAAATGAAAATACATTATTTAAAGTAGGAAATTGGTGGAAATACTGCATAAAATATATAACTCCAATTATTTTAATTATTTTATGGATTTCTGGAGTTTTAAGTTTTATATTCACAGCCCCTACAAAAGAATTAATTATTAGAGGAGCACTTATTTTAATATTAATTATAGGTCCAATTTTAGCCTATTTAATAACTAAAAAATTAGATATTAAAAAATCTAAAAGTAATAATTTAAATTAAATTTAATATTTCTTTTAATTTAATAAATTTACCGTTAAGGATAATATAAATTAAATTTAATATTTCACTTTTAGTTTAAATAAATTACTTTATCTTTGAAGATAATTAAAATTTAAAAATCTTTAAATAAGTCAATAACTTTACTTACCTTTGTAACAAAAGGCAATCCTACCTTTTTAAAGAAAGTCATCATATGATTAAATCCAGGTTTTTCAAATTCTTTTTTAACTACTTTTAATTCTTTCGGAATATCTAAAAATTGTGGACAAAATGTAGAACATCTTCCACATTGATTACAAAGCCCTGCACTTGCTTTTTTATTAGTTACTCCCCTACAATCATACAATATCTCATAAAAGCATTAGAAATAGGACCTACACCTTTTTTATTAAAGAGATACTTATCATTATAAATACTAAAACATTCAGGAATGTTTACTCCTCTTGGACATGGAAGACAATATCCACAAGTAGCACAATTAATCTTAAGTAAAGATTGAATAATTTCTTGAACTTCATTAACAGTAGCTATTTCCTCATCAGAAAAAGAATTAGGTTTAACTCTATGACCAATAGCTAAATTCTCTTGCATTTTATCCATATTATCAATACCAGATAATACACAAGTTATCTCTTCATGATTTAAAAGCCAGCTAAAAGCCCAATCAGCATTAGATCTTGAAGGGTCTTTTTCTTTAAATAAATTTTCACATTCATCAGGAAGACTTCTTGCAAGTAAACCTCCTTTTAAAGGTTCCATGATAAATACACCTAATCCTTTAGAATGAGCATATTTAATACCTTCAATTCCTGCTTGAATATTAGTATCAAGATAGTTATACTGTACAAGACACACGTCCCAATCATAATGGTCAACTAATTCATTAAATTCATCAGGAGACCCATGGAATGAAAAACCAGCATTTTTAATTAACCCTTTTTCTTTAGCTTTAGTTAAAAAATCATAAACTCCTAAATCTTCAAGACGTTTAAGAGCAGTTAAATCAACATTATGAACATAATAATAATCAACATAATCTGTTTGAAGTCTCTCTAATTGTTCATTTAAAAAAGAATCCATATCTTCTCTTGATTTAACTAACCATGATGGAAGTTTAGTAGCTAATTTAATTTTATCTCTATAAGTAACACCATTTTCATCTTTAATTTTTAAAATTCTTCCTAAAAATGGTTCATTTGCACCATTATGATAAGCATAAGCAGTATCAAGATAATTTATACCATTATTTATACCATACATAATGAATTCTTTAGTGGTTTCTTCATCAATATTCCCTTTATCAGTTGGAAATCTCATACATCCAAGACCAATTGGAAATATTTCATCTCCATTCTTTTTAATTACTCTTTTAACCATTTTCACCACTTAAATAAACTTTCAATATAATAAAGTTAATAAGATAATAACAACATCATAATTCAAATTTATCCTTTAAATAATACCTATTTTTACCTTTTGATTTATTTCCATACTCAATAGCTTCATTAGGACAAGCAGAAATACAAGCCATACAATGAGTACATTTTCCTCTCCAAACTGGCTTATCATTCTCTATGTGAATAGATTCAAAAGGACATAACAAAGCACAAGCTCCACATCCATTACATTTATCAGTTGTTTTAAATTTCTTAGATTTAAAGAACAAATTAGCTATAGGATAAGCAAATACAGATGTGAATTTATTTGCAAAACCTCCAGGAGTTTCAACAAAAGATTGGTCTTCTTTAATTTTATTTCCAATCTCAATAGTTTTTATTTTAGCTTCTGCAACCATTTTACTTGCATCTTCTTTATTAGGTGGGTTAAACATTACAATATAATTTGTAGGCATTTCAACATAAGAAAATCCTTTAACTGAAAGCCCTACTCTCTTTAAATCCGCTACAATAGAACCATAAGCATCTCCAGGAGAAGCTGCACAAGTTATAACAACATAAGCACCTCTTGGTCCTAAAAACATACTTTCTTTAATAAACTTTCTAAATACTTTTGGAAACCTACCCACATAAGCAGGACCAACAAAAACAAAAGGTTTTTTGGAATTAAAAGTATCTTTTTCTTTAAATTTAATTAAATCAGTAGCAGATACAAGTCTATCATCAAGAATTTTAGCTAATCCTTCTGCTACATAACGACTATTTCCAGTTCCACTAAAATATATAATCATAAAATCACATAATAAAGTCTTAAATTATAAAATAATAAATCAATCTGTATTTATAATAATCTAAATTAATATTTAAATTAACAACTAATTAAAATTTATCTTTTAAATAATATCTTCTTTTACTAACTGATGATTTATTAAAGTCAATAGCTTCATTAGGACAAGCACAAATACAAGCCATACAATGAGTACACTTACCATTCCATTTAGGTTTATTATTTACCAAATCAATACCATTTAAAGGACAAAGGCTTACACATTTACCACAAGAATTACAATTATCTAAAGTGTGGAATCCTTTTGAAGAAACTTTAAATTTATAAAATGGCTTGTTTAATATAAGAGATAAAGGTCTTCCATAAATTTTACCAGATCTAATAAAGAAAGATTCATTATTTTTAATCATAGCAGCTATTTCAGTTATTTTATCTCTTGCTTTAGCTATGATTTTATCTGCTTCAACTTCATCAGGAGCTTTAAAGAATGCAATATAATTTTCAGGCATGTTAATTCCTGCAAATCCTTTTATATCAAGTCCAACTTCTTTAAAATCATCTTTAGCATAAGAATAAGTTCCAGCAATAGTACTTCCACAATTTACAATAAGGTAAGCTTCTTTAGGCCCAATAAATTTACTATTTTTAATAAACTCAGACATAACAATAGGTATTTTCCAAGCATAAACTGGAGCAACAAAAACAAAAGGTTTTTCTGATTTAAAAGTATCTCCATCTTTAACTTTCATAAGTTCATTAATAGAAACTATTTCATCATCCCCAGTTATTTTAGCTATTCCTTCAGCCAAATAACGACTATTTCCAGTTCCAGTAAAATATAAAATCATATTCTCATCTCTTAGATATAATAAACATTAATAATATAATTATAAATTTAAAATTAACTTTAAATTACTTTTTTCTTAATCTTTATAACTAATAATTACTTTTTTCTTAATTTTAAAACAACAAGTTCGCTATCAGTTCCCCATCTCATTGGATAACCCATTGATCCAACACCTGTTGTAACATGAAGGTATTTATCTCTAATTCCTCCAAAATTATCTTTAAAAAGACCTTTATTATAACCAAATAATGCTTTACAAATCCAAATAGCTGGATAAAATTGCCCACCATGAGTGTGACCAGATAATTGAATATCAAATCCTAATCTTGAGAAATCTTCCCAATTACTTGGTATATGATAAATCATAATATTCACAAAATCTTCTTTAATAGAAGATAATAATTTGTTCCCATCAATATAATTATTCGCATTTAAAGGTCCACGACTTCCAAAACTAAAAGTTAAACCAAATATATTTAAACATTTATATTCAGTTGATTGATTATCTAAAATAATTATTCCTGCTTGTCTGCAAGCTTCAAATACATCTTCAATTCCAGGATAAAAATCATGATTTCCAGGTGTAAAAATAATTGGCATATTAACTTCTTTAAGTGCTAAAAAATCATCACTTTCTACTTCTGAGGTTCCATCAGCTAAATCTCCAGAGATAATAGCTAAATCACATGAATTTTCTAATTATTTTAATCCTTTTGCAACTTTTTCAATAATTTCTCTATGTCTTATTGATCCAAAATGAACATCTGAAAAGTGTACAATATCCATTTCTTCTTTTAAATTATTTAATTCAATAATTTGCTCATTAATTTTCAAATCATGGGCATGATAATAATTATAAATTGTAAGAATAGGTACAATAGCTAAAATAAGACACATTATCCATTTTGGAATAGTAAATACATAATCAAGAATATAAATAGCTACTACATCCATTGTTAAAAACATTAAAATCCAAGTCCAAACACCCATTGTTTTAGCTACAAAACGACCTAAAACAGTAGATTTATCACTTTCATAAATAATTGGTAAAATATGTAGGATGCCTAAAAATATAGCTAATATAAGTAAATACCATTCATTAAATTCTTCTCTAAATAATAAAATAGTATATTTTAAGATAAAAAAGTTAATAATCACAAAAAATGGAATTCCTAATAACATTCTGTTTTTTTGAAAATTCATAATACTCCTCAATAATTAGATGTACTTAATTCAATAATTTATATGCATTATTTAATTATTAATAATTATGTAAATAATACATTAATATTTTACTAAAAATAGAAGATAATATTTAAAAAAATAATATAAAAAGTAGAAAAATTATAAAAA
>JAKSUD010000058.1 GCA_024409185.1 archaeon | reverse complement strand
AAATAATAAACAATAATTAAATTCTAATTAAATTCTAATTCTAATTAAATCTAATTCTAATTAAATTCTAATTAAATAAAATTTAATTATCTTTTTGCATATTTTTTAGTATCAAAACCTCTTGCTTCAAGCCATTCTTTAGTTTCGCCTTTAATAATAAGGTTAGAATTTTTAAGTTCTTCTAAATTATGAGCTCCGACTAAAAACATAGCTATTTTCAAAGATTCATTAAATCTATCCACTAATTTAACAAGCTCTTCTTGTCCTTTATAAGCTCCTTGTAATGCTGGTAATGCCATACCTACAGCATCAGCACCTAATGCAATAGCTTTAGCTGCATCAAGTCCAGAACGAATACCTCCAGAGGATATAACAGGAACACTTACAGAATTAACAACTTCAGCAGTACTTACTGCAGTTGGAATTCCCCAATCCCAGAATAATTCTCCAAGATACCTATCTTCACCACGGTAAGTTTCAACAGCAGCCCAACTTGTTCCACCAGCACCTTCAACATCAATAAAATTAACTCCTGCATTTTCAAGAGAAATAGCATCTTCAGATGAAATACCAGTACCAGTTTCTTTTGCCATAACAGGAACACTTACAGAATTAACAATTTCAGAGATAGAATCAACTATTCCAGTTGCATTAACATCTCCTTCAGGTTGAATTGATTCTTGTAAAGGATTTAAATGAATAGCTAAAATATCTGCATCTAACATTTCAACAGCATCTTCAGCAAGGTCAATTTGTGGAGCTCCAATATTTCCTAAAAGAAGAGCATCAGGAGCATAATCCCTAACAACAGTGTAAGTATCATTTAAATCTGGATTAACAATAGCTGCTCTTTGACTACCTAATCCTAAACCAATTTTTTTATTATCTGCAATAATAGCTAATTCTTTATTAATATTCTTAGCAGAAGGATGACCTCCTGTAATTGCAGTTATAAATAATGGAGATTCTAATTTCTTACCAAATACTTCAGTAGAAATATCAATCTCTTCTTTATTAATTTCAGGTAAAGCTCTGTGAATTAATTCAATATCTTCAAAACCAGTGGTTTTTTTATAATTAACATCATAATTTTTACAAATTAATAAATGTTCTAATTTTCTATCAGATATCATTTTAGCCTCTTAATAAATTAATTAATAAGTATAATCTATAATAATTCAACAATATTAAAAATAATTTGAAAAATAATTAAAAAAAGAAATCGTGAAAATATTTAAAATAAAATTACAATACTAAATAGACTACATTTAATTAACTGAATAGATAAAAATTAAATTAAATTAATATACTGTCTATTTTAAGTTAATAATAACAATATTCACTACCAATAATTAAATTAATATATAATAGCATTAAATAATGATAATTTCTATATATTAAATTTTATAATTTATAAATGAAATTAAAGTAATAATTAAATTAGTAAAAAGCCAATTATTAAAATCAACAGCAGTCCTCTTTTTTAATAATCAACTTAATTTTATTTTAAATATCATCACGTGTTTCAAAAATTAGGATCCCCTAATGTATTTAAAATTATTAATCAAATTAATTTATATTAAATTTGATATATTTCAATCATATTAATATATAGTAATTCTTATATTTAAAGATTAAGTTTAAAAAGAATTATTTAATAACTTAATAGTTTAAAATAAAAGAAAAAATAATTAAAAAAAAGAAAATAAAAATAATTCTTTAGATTACTAAATTAAATGAATATGGATATGTCCAGTTAATAAGTTTGGAATTATTTGAAGAACATTATATTGAGAAATACTCATAGAAACAGCAACTCCACGATCGTATCCTTCACCCCAATCTTTTTCACGGATATTATCAACTAATCCATCACCAAATATATCTTCAGCAGCTTCATTATCTATAACAACACATACATTTGGAGAAGTATGATATGTATATTCAATAATATCCTTAGCAAATTGATAAGGTTCATCACTATCTAAATAAATATTGTGAAGTGTTTGACCTTGAGCATTATGAGAACTTCCAGGATAAATCCATTGGAATCCTCCACCTACACTCCATAAAGCAGCCATATCAACACCAGGAGTTCCTTCAGTTGCATCAGCAGCCAATATCAAAACATTAGACATTAAAGCAAGAATAATAAGTATTACTGCGATAACTCCAACAATTTTAACGACCAAACGCATTTAAAACACCTTCATTAATAAAATAAATGAAATAAGATTAATTACTACTTGGATGAGATAAAGTAGTAGTTTCTGGAACTTTTTCAGATACTGCAGATCTAATTTCATCAATTTTAGCAATTAATTTATCTTTCTTACTACCATTGATTAAAATGTTTTCTAAAACATCTTCGAATGTTTCAATAGGAACAATTTCAATCATTTCTTCATATTTCTTCTCAAGCATGACATCTTCCATATTGGATTTAGGTAAAAGAACTTTTTTAATTCCAGCTTCAGCAGCAGCTTCAATTTTATGAGTAGCTCCACCAATAGGCATTACATCCCCACGGACACTTAAAGATCCAGTTAATGCAACAGTTTGATCTATTGGAATACCTTCAACAGCAGAAATAACAGCTGCAGTCATTGAAACACTTGCACTGTCCCCTTCTACACCATCATAACTTTGTAAGAATTGAACATGAATATCATAATCTGAAATATCTACTTGAGTGTATTTTTTAATGATTGCACTAATGTTTTGCACAGAGTCTAATGCAATTTCACCAAGTTTACCGGTTACTATGATTTTACCTTCGTTTTTACTGTTAGCAGGAGCCATTTCAGCAGCAATTGGCATTACAATACCACTTCTGTCACCCATAACAGCTAAACCATTAACCATACCAACTTTTCCACCAGTAGAGTTAAATACACTGTATTCTTTTCTTTGAACAATAGCTCTATCTACCATTTGTTGTTCTAAAGTTCTTGAATATTTCTTAGCAGTAATTACATGGTCAGCAGTTACAAGTTCTGCACCTTCTTCAATAGCTACATCTCCAGAAGATCTTACTAAACCACCTAATTCCCTAAGTCTTAAAGTTAAGGAGTTTTTCCTACCTGCTCTACGTTTAGCTTCTAAGATGATTTCATCCAAAGCACCTGGAGTAAAGTGAGGAATTCTTCCATCATTTTTAACTTCTTGAGCAACAAATTGAACGAGTTTACGCCTATTTTCTTCATTATCTTCCATGTAATCTTTCATAAATACTTCATAACCGTACCCTCTAATTCTTGAACGCATCGCAATATGCATACCTTCAAGAACTTGGATGTTACCAGAAGCTACAAGAACAAAGTCACAAGGAACTGCTTGAGAACGAACCATTGCTCCACTACTGTTTTCACTTTGACCAGTAATAGCATATTTCTTCTCTTGCATAGCAGATAAAAGCTCTTGTTGAGTTTTCATACTCATAGTTCCAATCTCATCAATGTATAAAACTCCTTTATGTGCTTTGTGAATCATACCACTTTCAACACGTTCATGAGCAGGAGTTCCAAGACCCCCAGATTGGTAAGGGTCATGTCTTACATCACCTAATAATGCACCAGCATGAGCACCAGTAGCATCCATAAATGGTGCAAATCTTTTATCTCCATTATTTACAAGTAATTTTGGAGATAAAGATGTATTTTTAGGTTTAATTTGAAGAGAAATAAATATAATAAGTAAAGCAGCAATAATAGCTTCAAATACTTTTTGATACATTATTCCAAGAACAAATACTGCAGCAGTAGCAATCATAGTGATTATCATTTTCTTTTCATCACTACTTTTAGCATTAGCTTTATTTAATTTAACAATTTTTTTACCTTCACCTGCAGGTACAGTTCTTATTAATGGATAATTACTGTCTTCACCATTAGGATAAACTAAAACATCTTCTAATACTTCAGGAGGAAGTAATTCAGCCATCCCTTTAGCTAACATTGATTTACCTACACCAGGATCACCAATAAGAAGAACATTTCTTCTTTGTTTAGCTGCTTTTTTAATGGTTTCAACAGATTCTTCATGACCAATTACTTGGTCAATTAATAATGGAGGTACTTCAATATCTCCAGTATTTTCAAGGAAAGAATAATCAAGCATAGGTTTAGTTCTTAAAGTTTCATCTCTATCTACAACTTCAACTTCAACCTCCTCTGCTTTTTCTTCTTTATCAGTTTTATCAGATGATTCTTCATTATCTTCAGTTAATAACTCCTCAGAGGATAATTCTTCAGCATCATCATTGGATAATTTATTATCTTTAATATCTACAGTGGAATCTTCAATAATTTCTTCAGATTCAATATCCTTAACATCTGTAGGTGTTTTTTCTAAATCCATGAATAAACCTCTCATTAATTTTTAATTAAATTTTTATAAGTTTAAATTAATCTATGACTTATCATCAAACATGTTATCATAAAAGTTTATACTATCATTAATATAAATTATATTATTAATAAAATTTATGATATTAATTATATAAAAAGGTTTGTATTTTAGTAACTTTTATTTACTTTAATACAGATACTTTAATTCATATAAAAATAATCGAGTATTAATAATTTAAGAAAAGGAGTAAAATATGTCAAAATGTTTAATGATTCAAGGAACTTCTTCAGATGCTGGAAAAAGTCTCTTAGTAAGTGGATTATGTAGATTATATTCTAACAGAGGATATAAAGTGGCCCCATTTAAATCTCAAAATATGTCTTTACATTCTTACACTACAGAAGAAGGTGCAGAAATAGCTATTGCTCAAGTTACACAAGCAAAAGCAGCTCGTATAAACCCAACTGCAGATATGAATCCAGTACTTCTTAAACCAAATGGAAAATACTCTTCCCAAGTAGTTATTCATGGCAAAACTGTTGGAGAAAAAAATTTCTTTAAAAAAGAAACAAATCAAATAAATGATATTAAACATACAAATCCTAAGCAAATAGCTAAAAAAGCTATTGAAGAATCATTAAACATATTAAAAGAAGAATATGATATTATAATTATGGAAGGTGCAGGATCACCTGCGGAGATAAATCTTAGAGAAGGAGACCTTGCAAATATGGGTGTTGCAGAAATAGCTGATGCAAATGTACTTCTCGTTGGAGATATCGATAAAGGAGGAGTATTCGCATCAATAGCTGGAACATTTTTACTTCTTGATAATGAAGATACTCAAAGATTTAAAGGAGTAATCATAAACAAATTTAGAGGAAATCCTAATTTATTAAAATCTGGAACTGATAAATTAGAAGAAATTATTAATGTACCAGTTCTTGGGATTATGCCTTACACATCTGGGCTAACATTACCTAAAGAAGACTCATCTTCAATAAAAGATTATTTTAATAATATTAATAATCGTGACAATGATTATAAAAATTATAAAAAATTAGATGATGAAAAAATAATTATTGGAATATTAAATTTAGAAAATATTTCAAACTACACAGAACTTGATCCACTTGCTGTAGAAAAAGATGTTGAAATTAGACTAATTGATATTAATGAGTATACATCTTGATGGATTTGATGCTATAATAATACCAGATACAATTAAACCAAAAGAAGATGCAAGAATTTTAATAGAAAATAACATAACTACCAAAATATAAGAAGTTCATGATAATATAAATATAATTGGATTATGTAGTGGATATGAAGTGTTAAAAATAGTGCTTGATGAGGAAAATAATCCAAAAATTATAGATGAAAATTCAAAAATTATTGGTAATGATAATCACAGTGTATTTTATAATTTTGAAATTAGAAAAGAATTCTTAAATAAATTAAGAGTTGAAAAAAATTTAAATGAAAACTACGAAGATGTATATGGTAAGATGGTAGATGATTCTCTTAACAAATTAGCAAATACAATCGGAGAAAATTTAAATATAGAATACATAGACAAACTAATTTTTGATAATTAAATCAACTACCAATTAAACAATTTAAAAGGTGATATTAAGAACTCTTTTCTAACTATTTTTTAATAGTTTACCTCCCAATAAACTATTTATTTATATTAGTCACCTCCCAATAACTAATTTTATAGGTGATAATATAATAATTAAATAAATTTCTAATAGTGAGAATGAAAAAACAATATTAAAACCATCTCATCAAACTCTATTTTTTATTTTGTAATAACTAATATATAAACATTACTATTTTTTATTACAAATTAGATTAAAAT
>JAKSUD010000057.1 GCA_024409185.1 archaeon | reverse complement strand
TTGATTTAGAAAATATAACTAAAGAAGACATAATGTTTATATTAAATGCTAAAAGAGAAGATATTCTTGAAATAATGAAATTAGCTAACTCTAAAAGAGAACATAACTATGTAACATACTCTAAAAATGTCTTTATTCCATTAACTGAAATATGTAGAAATGATTGTGGTTATTGTGCATTTAAAAAAGATCCAAATGACTCAGAAACTATTCTTCTTAAAGAAAAAGAAGAAGTTTTAGCTACTTTAAAAGAAGCAGAAAAGTATGGATGCAAAGAAGCATTATTCACAATGGGTGAAGATGCAGATACTGAAAAAGCAGTGAAAAATAGATTAGCTGAACTTGGATATGAAAATATGGTCGATTATATTCACGATATTTGTAAAATGACCACTGAAGAAACTAATCTATTACCTCATACTAATGCAGGAAACTTTAGTTATGAATCTATGAAAAAACTTAAAGAATACAATGTTTCTATGGGAATAATGTTAGAAAATGCTTCAGAACGTTTAATGGAAACAATAGCTCATAAAAAAAGTCCAGGAAAACATCCTAAAGTCAGAATTGAAACTATAACCAATGCTGGAAAACTTAAAATCCCATATACAACTGGAATTTTAATTGGAATTGGAGAAACAAAAGAAGAAGTAGCTGATTCTTTACTTGAAATTAAAAGAATACAAGATGAATATGGACATATTCAAGAAGTTATTATTCAAAACTTCACTCCAAGTCCTGGAATTGAAATGGAAAACTATCCAGAACCAAGTCTTTTAGATATGATAAGAACTGTAGCTGCTGCACAATTATTATTTAAAGAAGTTTCTGTACAAGTCCCACCTAATTTAAATTATGATACAAGCCAAATTTTCTTAATATGTGGAACTGATGATTGGGGAGGAGTTTCACCACTTAGTGAAGATTATGTAAATCCAAGTTCACCATGGCCTGCATTAGATCATCTTGAAAAATTAACTAATGATGCAGGTCTTGAATTAAAAGAAAGATTAGCTATTTATGAAAAATACATCAATTCAAATTATTTAGAAAATCCAGAATTATTAAAAAAAGCTCAAGAATTACAGGATAGTATAAATAATAGCTAAATTTATAAAAATTAATTAAAAGTATTAATTTACCATTAAAAAATCATTAACACTATTAAAGAAATAAAATATTATAAAAATAAGAAATAAAAAATTATTCTTGATTTAATTGATTATTATCCTCATATAAACCTAAAGGAGAATAATGAACAGCAACTTTTCGAATAATTGATACATTATTAATAATTTTATTTTGAACTTTATTAGAAATATCATATGCTTCCATAAATGTTAATTCAGGACTAAGTTCTATATTCAAAGATACTGTAGCATATGGACCTATATAATTAATTACAATATCATTAACCTCATAAACACCATCAATAGAAGAAGCCACTTCTTTTATTTCATCAGCAATCTCTGATGATGGAACTTTACCCATAATATTATTAATATTTTCAACTCCTATTTCATAAGCAGTCCTAAGAATCATAATTCCAATAAATAAACCAATGATTGGATCCACCCAAGGAAAACCTAATTTAGAAACTAAAACACCAGTTAAAACTGCAACAGAAGAAAATATATCTACTCTTTGATGATGTCCATCAGCAACAAGTGCAGGACTATTAATTTTTTTACCTAAATGAATAATATACTGACTCATTAAAAGATTAATAATAATCCCAATAATTGCCATAATTGCAGCTAAATAAGTAGGTGGCTCAAAAAAAGCATCAAAAAATAGAATTTCAATAGCACCACTTATAATCTCATAAGCAACTATTACTAAAAACATTACAATAATAAGACCAGAAATAGCTTCAGCTCTACCATAACCTAATGGATATTTATCATTTGCAGATTTATTCCCAATTTTAAAACCAAAATAAGAGATTAGTGATGTTATAATATCAGAAATAGTATGTCCCCCTTCAGAAATAAGAGCATAACTTCCAGAAGTAAGACCAACACTAATATTTAATATAGTTAGAAAAATATTTCCAATAATAGCTATTTTAGAAGCTTTTGTACCAATTTTGTCTCTTTCTCCTTTAGATAATATAATAAAACCTTCTATTTCTCTTTTTATATCATATTATTATTTTATTATTTAATAAATTTTTTATTTTAAATTTTTATATATTATTTTTTCTTCTTTCTCTAAATAATATAATTTTTACAAAATAACAGAATTAATCATAAATCTTAGCATCAACCACAATATGTGCCACACCTGGAGAATATTTTTTAATATATTGAATATTTAAAACTTCAACTTCACTTTTACCTGCAGTAATTGCAGATTCTTTTATTCTCTCATAAGGTCTTGAATCGATTAATTTTTCAGGAACTGTTTCATGATAATGAATAATTCCACCATCATTAATAGACTCCATTGCATATTTTAAAAAATGATGAGTTGTTCTAACATAACCCATTAAAATTCTATCAGCAAAATATTTAGGTCCTTCACACCTACAATCACCTAAAATAGCATTCATTCGTTCATATCCTGCTTTTTTATTAATTTTATTTAATTCAATATTTCTTTTTAAAAAATGATAAGAATTAGGATTAATTTCAATAGAATAAATCTTTTCAGCTTGAGAATGAACACCTATTGGAATAGAAAAATAACCAATACCTGCAAACATATCTAAAACAGTTTCTCCTTTTTTAACAAGTTTAGCTATTCTAAAACGTTCTTGATTATTTCCTTTTGCCCACATTACTTTAGAAAGATCTAAATTAAATAAACAATAATTTTCTTTATGAATAGTCTCACTTTCATTACCATATAAAAAACTAAGACTAGGTTCTCTCATTTGACCTGAAATTTTATCAATTTTAACAATAGATTTAACTTTATGTTTATTAGCAATACTCTCTAAATAGCTATTTTTATTAGTAGATTCTTTAAAATCTAGAGAATTTGTAAAGTTATCATCTACAATTAAAATATCTCCAATTTTCTTCCATTTCAAATAATCACCTATATTATTATTTATTTACATACTTAAATAATTTAATCTAATAAATTTAATCACATTTAATAACATTATAATATATAATTAATAAATAATAAAATATCGAAACTATTATATATTACCATTAACATAATAAAAGGTAGTTAGGAAGTAAGAAAATATTTGTAAATAATATGCAAATAACCTAACTTATGCTAATTTTAATTTAAATTAATTAAATTTTAACTTAAAAACTAATTTTAATTTTGTAATACGGAATTAGTTAATTTAAGTTTAATTTCTCAATTTATTGATTATTTAGATTAATTATTTAAATTAATTATTATACTTATTAATTTTATACAAATTACTAAATTTAATTAAATTTAAAGATAAATATTAAATACAAAATTCTTTAGATTTAATAAATTAAACAAAATATAAATACAAAATTATTAATTCGAGGTGTATTAATATGAGTAACAAAAACACTTTAGAAGGTACTACAACTGTTGGTATTACCTGTGTTGACGGTGTTGTATTTGCAAGTGAAAGAAGAGCTAGTATGGGAAATTTAGTAGCTCACAAAGTCGCTGAAAAAATATTCAAAATTGATAATCATATAGCAGCAACCATCGCAGGTTCTGTTGCTGATGCACAAAGTTTAATGAAAGTTATTAGTGCTGAAGTTTCTTTATACAGATTAAGAAACAACAAAGACATCAGCATTGAAGCTGCTGCTGCAGTAAGTGCTAATATATTACACTCATCTCCTGCATATGTTCAAACTCTTCTTGGAGGAGTAGATGAAACTGGTGCTTCTATTTACTCTTTAGATGCAGCAGGTGGTATGATTAAAGACACTTTCATATCTACTGGATCTGGTTCTACCTTTGCATATGGTGTACTCGAAGACAGATTCCACGAAGACATTACTGTAGATGAAGCTATTGAAGTAGCTCTTAGAAGTTTAAAAGCAGCTACTGAAAGAGACACCTTCTCTGGAAATGGATTCTTAGTAGCTAAAGTTACTAAAGATGGATATGAAATGTTAGAAAAAGATGAAATCGATGCAATAATTGATAAAATCAAAGGTTAAGCTGATAATTAGAATTTAATTATAAATAAAGCTTAATAATTGATTATTAATCAATTATTATATATTTTTTAATGAATTTACAAACTAATTTTATATATACAGTATAATAGTATATGAAATATTTAAATACATTTTTTAAGCTAAAAATCGTTTTAATACTCTATATTTTTAGAACATATACTAATTTATACGTCTTATTTTCAGAAGTGATTATATGACTTCAAATGTTTTAGAAGAAATCAAAGAAGCAATTGTTAAAAAATTACCTGAAGAGGTTCAATTAGCTAAGATTGAATTTGAAGGTCCAGAAGTTGTTATTTATACTAAAAACCATGATATAATAGCAGATAGTGGAGATATTATAAGAACCTTAGCTAAAGATTTAAGAAAAAGAATCATTATTCGTTCAGATAAATCTGTTTTAATGGACCCAGATGATACTATTAAAGCAGTAGAAGAAATTGTTCCAGTTGAAGCTGAAATTACAAATATTAGTTTTGATGAAGTTACTTGTGAAGTAGTTATTGAAGCTACTAAACCAGGACTTGTTATTGGAAAGTATGGTGTAACTTCAAGAGAAATTGTAAGAAAAACTGGATGGGCTCCAAAAATCTTAAGAACCCCACCAATTCAATCTGAAATTATTGGTAGAATTAGAAATACTTTAATGAATAATAGTAAAGAAAGAAAGAAAATTTTAACTGATTTAGGTGCAAGAATCCACCAAGGTGGAAAATATCCTAATGATTGGGTTAGATTAACTGCAATGGGAGGATTTAAAGAAGTAGGACGTTCTTGTATGTTACTTCAAACCCCGAATAGTAGAATTTTACTTGACTGTGGAGTAAATGTAGCAGAACAAGATGAAAAATCTTCATTCCCTATGTTAGGAGTTCCTGAATTCTCAATTCAAGATTTAGATGCAGTTGTTGTATCTCATGCTCACTTAGACCACTGTGGATTTATCCCATATCTTTACCATTATGGATACGAAGGTCCAGTTTACTCAACTAGTGCAACAAGAGATTTAATGACTCTTTTACAATTAGATTATATTGATATTGCACATAGAGAAGACAATCCGCTTCCATTTAATAGAAAACATGTGCAAAAAATGATTAAACACACTATTACTCTTGATTATGGTGTTGTAACTGATATTTCTCCAGATATTAAATTAACTTTACATAATGCAGGCCACATTCTTGGTTCTGCAATGTGCCACTTTAACATTGGAGAAGGTGCACACAATATGTTATACACTGGAGACTTTAAGTATGAAAGAAGTAGACTTCTTGAACCTGCAAATACTAAATTCCCAAGAATTGAAAGTTGTGTAATGGAAAGTACTTATGGTGGACATGAAGATGTAACTCCATCAAGAAACAATGCAGAAAAAGAATTAATGAAAACTATTTACAAAACTTTAAAACGTGGTGGAAAAATCTTAGTTCCAGTATTTGCTGTAGGAAGAGCACAAGAATTAATGATTGTACTTGAAGAATATATGAGACATGGATATATTGAAGAAGTACCAATTCATCTTGATGGAATGATTTGGGAAGCTACAGCAGTACATACTGCAAGACCGGAATACTTAAGTAAAGATTTAAGAGATCAAATTTTCCATATGGGTAGAAATCCATTTATTGCAGAATCATTTAATAAAGTTCAAAATATTAAAGAAAGAAAAGAAATTGTTGATGGTGAACCATCTATTATTCTTTCAACCTCAGGTATGTTAACTGGAGGAAATTCTGTTGAATACTTTAAATGGTTATGTGAAGATAAAAGAAATACCATCGTCTTTGTAGGATACCAATCTGAAGGTTCTTTAGGTAGAAGAATCCAAAAAGGACATAAAGAAATTCCTCTTGAAGGAGAAGATGGTAAAACCAAAGTATTTAATGTAAATATGGAAGTTAAAACTATTCATGGATTCAGTGGACACTCTAATAGAAGACAATTAATGGAATTTGCAAAAAGGTTACATCCAAGACCTGATAAAATCCTTACTTGTCACGGAGACCCATATAAAACTGTTGATTTAGCTTCAAGTATTCACAGAAGCTATAAAATAGAAACTAAAACTCCTCTTATATTAGATGCAGTAAGACTTCAATAA
>JAKSUD010000056.1 GCA_024409185.1 archaeon | reverse complement strand
AAAATTTTCTAATTATTTTTTAATTTTGATATAATAGTGTTAAATTGTTTTAATTTTAAAATAATGTTTTAATATTGTTTTATTTTATTTAAAATTGGCATAAAACTTATAAATAACTTAATACATATCAATTTACAAGTTTCAATATTTAAATAGTTTTTAGAATCTTCTTTAATGTGCCTTTGTAAAATAACTATTTTATTTATTGAAACTAATCAAAATAAGGATTTATTATTGTATAATTTTAATAATTCAAAATATTATTGTTATAATAATATTTTAAAAAAAGGGGGTAATTATTAAAATTTATTCAAAAGTATTTCCTTATTTTTTCTTTGTTTTTTCTTATTTTTTTTTTTTAATGTTTTTATACATTTTAATCATTTATTTTTACTTAATTTTTTTTAAATTAAACTAAAACATTAAATATGATAAATTACAAATAATTTATATTATAATATAGATGGTTCTATAGATTATAGGATATCTAATTGTAATTTAAATTATTTACAATTATTAATTATTTAATTTTTATTTTGAAAATTAGTAAAAAACGGAGATTTTAAAATGATTGTTAAAGATTGGTGTTCATACTGTGGTGAATGTGCTGGTGTTTGCCCAAGAAACTGTGTTCAAGTCAAAGAAACTACTTTAGTCTTTGGTGAAGAATGTAATGAATGTGGAATTTGTGTTACTGCTTGCCCATTAAAAGCATTAGAATTATAATTAAATTATTAAATTATAATATAATTAATTTAATAAAATGCTTAAATATTAAAATTATTAATTTATTACTTATTAAAATATAAAGGAATTGTTATTATGATTAAAACTGATGTATTAGTTGTTGGATCAGGTCCTGCTGGTTCCCTTGCTGCACGTTATGCTGCTATGGGAGGAGCAGAAGTTATTCTTATTGATAAAAAATCTGAAATTGGTGCTCCTAAAAGATGTGCTGAAGGTGTATCTAAAGAATGTCTTGCAAAAGTTGGTGTTGAACCAAATCCTCGTTGGATTGCAAAAGAATTAGATGGAACTCGTTTAGTTTCTCCAAATGGAACTTCTGTATGGATTACCTCTGAGAAAGCTAAATTACCAGAATCTGGTTATATCTTAGAAAGAAAAGTCTTTGATAAATTCATGGCTATGGAAGCTGCAAGAGAAGGAGCAGAAATTAAAATTAAAACTTTAGCTAAAGGATTAAGAAGAGAAGATGATGGAACTATTACTGTAGAATGTGAATCCTTTGGTGAAGAATTTGATATTAATGCTAAAATTGTAATCGGTGCAGATGGTCCTGAAACCCATATTGGAAGATGGGCTGGATTAAAATGCGCTACTCCTGCTAAAAAAATGGAATCTGGTATTCAATTTGAAATGTGTAATGTTGAATTTGAAAAAGATGATGTTATTGAATTCTATTTCGGTAATGAAGTTGCACCTGGTGGATATGCTTGGATTTTTCCTAAAGGAGAAGACATTGCTAATGTAGGTTTAGCTGTTCTTGCACCACTTGCAGAAAAATCTGCTTACGAATACTTAGTTGACTTTGTTAAAACCTGCCCCGCTACTAAAAATGCTCAAGCTGTTGAGTTAAATGTAGGTGGAGATCCAGTAGGTGGACTTGTAAAAGAAATGTCTGGAGACAACATTCTCTTATGTGGAGATGCTGCAAGTCAAGTAAACCCATTAACTGGTGGTGGAATTAACTCTGGTATGCTTGGTGGTATGCTTGCTGGTCAAACTGCTGCTGAAGCTATTGAAGCTGGTGATTGTTCTAAAAAATTCCTCAAAAAATACGATGCTCGTGTTAAAGAGGAAATGGGTGATGAAATGCACAAATACTTAAAAGTATGTGAGTATTTATTATCCTTAAAAGATGATGAATTAGATAACATCGCAGATGCTTTCCAAGATGTTGACTT
This sequence comes from archaeon, assembly GCA_024409185.1. GTDB lineage: Archaea > Methanobacteriota > Methanobacteria > Methanobacteriales > Methanobacteriaceae > Methanobrevibacter. The sequence continues at coordinate 4,340 of JAKSUD010000056.1, read as the reverse complement.
TGAAAGAGTCAGTACTACTTTAATTGTTAAAACTTTATTCAAAGTTGATAAAAAAGCTTTATTAAAATTAGGTAAATTATTCTAATTTTAATTTTTACTTTTTTTTACTTTTTTTATTTTTAATTTCATTTTAAATTATTTATAAATTTTAAATTTTTGAAAATGGAGTGATTTTTTGTTCTTAATTGGTATTTTTACTGTATTAATAATGGTTTTATGGTTTGTACCTATTTTTCGTAAGATGCCTAAAGATTATAGGTATGATAAAAAATTTTTAATTAAAACTGTAATTTATGGGATATTAATATTTATTGTAGCTGTTATTATTCAAAATATTTTTGTTGCCATATTAGGTAAGGGATTTAAACTTCCTGAAACTAGTTTGTTATTTAGTTTATTAATGGCAATTATTGGTTATGGTTTAGTAGAAGAAGTAATGAAATTTTTAGTAGGGTCTTTTTCTTTAAAAAAATTCAAATTTCATTCTAAATTTGATTATATGTTAATTTTTGCTTTATCTGCATTAGGATTTACTCTTATTGAAACATTTTTATATAGTTCTTCTTTTGGCATATTAGGTATTATAAGAGGACTTTTCCCATTCCACATTATGTGGCAAGTATTTATGGGAGCCCATTACTATGAATACAAAGTTGCTAAAAGAAATAATGATTCAAAAGCTATGAAAAAAGAATGGTTACTTGCTTTTGCAGTACCTATATTAATGCATGGTTGCTGTGATTCTTCAGTTGTATTTATTAATAGAGCAATTCATTTACTAAGTACAGCTAATTTAGCAGTTGTGAATATGGCAGATATTTTAAGTTTAATAATTCCACTTATGTATATGGTTATATTAATAATTTTCACAGTTGTAACTGCATATAAGTTTTACAAATATACAAAAAGTTTATAATTTTTTAAACTTTTTTTATTAATTATTTTATTTTAATATTTTTTTTTAAACTTTTTTATGTTAATATGTTTTTAATTTACTAATTTGTTAGTTCTTTTTTTAATTTCAATTAACTCCATTATTTTTTATTAAGAAATTATACTCATTTAATGGTATTTTAAGGTTTAAAACAATTACATTTATTTATTAAGAAAATGTAAATAATAATATATTATTTTAATAATTAATTACTTAAAAACTTAAATCGAGGTAAAAATGATATTAATTACTGGTGGGGCTGGATATATTGGCTCCCATATTAATAAATTACTTAACCAAAATGGTTATGAAACTTTAGTTTTAGATAATTTATCTAAAGGTCATAAAGATTCTGTTAAATGGGGAGAATTTGTTGATTGTGACCTTGGAGATGAAGAAGCTTTGAATGATGTCTTTAATACTTATGATATTGAAGGAGTTATGCATTTTGCTGCATTTTCTTCTGTAGCTGAATCTATGGAAGAACCAGAAAAATACTTTAAAAACAATTTTGAAAACACTTTAACTCTTTTAAAAGTTATGAAAGAACATCGTGTTTATAAAATAATCTTTTCTTCAACCGCTGCAGTTTATGGAATTCCTGAAGAACTTCCAATTACTGAAAATACTCTTTTAAAACCTATTAACCCTTATGGGGAATCTAAATTAATGGTTGAAAATAGACTTAGTGATGAAGCAGAATTTACTCCTCTTAAATATGTTTCTTTAAGATACTTTAATGCTGCAGGAGCTGATTTTGACTGTGAAATAGGTGAAAATCATAACCCTGAAAGTCATTTAATCCCTCTTGTTTTAGATGCTGCATTAGGAAGAAGAAAAAGTATCTCTATTTTTGGGGATGATTATGAAACAAGAGATGGAACTTGTGTAAGAGATTATATTCATGTAAATGATCTTGCTGAAGCTCACTTAAAAGCTTATCAATATTTAGAACAAGATGGTTCTGTTAGTGATATTTTTAACTTAGGAAATGGAACTGGATTTTCTGTAAAAGAAGTAATTGATGTATGTAAAGAAGTTACTGGAGTCGATTTTGAAGTTAAAATAGAAGGTAGGAGAGAAGGTGACCCTGACTTTTTAATAGCTGATGCTGATAAAGCATGGAGAATATTAAAATGGACTCCTAAATATGATTTAAATGAAATTGTAGAATCTGCTTGGGCTTGGCATCAAAAATTGCATGGTAAAAAATAATATTTATAAACTTTTCTATGGAAATAATTTTTATAAAATTTGCATATGGAAATATTTATTTAATTAATTGAGGATTGGTTTTATGAATTTTAATGATGACTCTGATGAATATATTTCTGATGATTATAATCCTAATGATTATTCATCTGAAGATTTTTCATCTGAAGAACCTATTAAAGAAAATAAGTTTATTAAAGGAATAATTGATAATTCTTTAGATAAAAAAGATTTTAAATTTAGTAAATCTGTCGATGTTAGGATTATTTTAACTAATCTTGATTATATTGAATCAATTTCCTCAACAATTAATAATTTCGATTTAAGTAATTTTAATGTAATTATATCTTCTATAATTCCAACTTCTGATTTTGAAATAGCTAAAAGTACAACTCAAGGTGCTGATTTACTTTTAGTAGCTACTGAATTTAATGAAGAAGGTAAAAAGCTATTTTATCAGTTTAAAAACTATTTAAGAACTGATTACAATTATATTGAATATTTAAAACTTCCAGATAATTCTAAAAATTATAATTCTTATTCAAATTATGATGATGAAGAGGATTTAACTGAGTTTTTTGAAGATGAAATAGCTAATTCTATTATTCGTGCAGGTTTATCATGTGTATCTAATTTATCAATAATTAACCAATCTAAACTTAAATTTTTCCAAATTAAAGATGATTTTGATAAATCTAGGCAAAAATTAGAGAAAACTCTTTTAGAAAATGAGCATTTAGATGATGAAGTTAGAGCTCTTAGGGAGAAAAATGAAAAACTCACAGAAGAGGTTTTAATTCTTCAAAAAGACTTAGATAAATTAAAATCAGATTATTCTAATTATAAAGCAAGATTTGATAATATTTATTCTAAAGATTCTCTTGAAATATTTAATTTAAGTGTTCTTTGGGGAGAACTCTTTGATGAAGTTTTAACTGAAGATATTAATAAAGCTATTAATTTAGCAACTGATGATTTTAAACCTAATGACCTTATTGTTGGTCAAGGTTATATTGGAGCTAAAACTAAAGAAGATGCTATGGATTGGTTAAAAATCATTAAAACAGCTTTAATCGTTAATTTTGGAGATTTCAAACCATCTAAAGAAGAGCCTCAAAATACTTATGGAAATTACTCTTCTCAAAATACTCAAAATACTTATAATAGCTCATATTCTTCTCAAAATACATATAATGCTGAAAGAAAGTATGAAAATGATGAAGAAGATGAAGATGAGGACCTTGAAATACCAAATGCATTTTCTAATTTATGGTAAAAATAGATTATTTTTTAATATTTATCTATAATTTTTGATTTTATTTAATTATTAATTTTTTAATTTTTATTTTTTTTATCTTTTATTTAATTAAATTCAGTGATTTAATGTCTCGTGATTTTGCAGTAATTGATACAGAAACTAATTGGAAAGATGAGGTAATGTCTATTGGAGTTATTATTTCAAATACTGATAACTTTAAAAGAATTGATTCCCGTTATTATATTTTATCTCAAGAAGCTTCTATTGGTGGAATGTTCTCAAGTACAATGTATTCTACAAATCATGAGATAATTGAAGGTGTAAAATCTAATATTATAGATGATTTGATTTATTGGCTTAATTCAAGCCATATTAATGATTTATTCGCTTATAATGCTGCTTTTGATAAAAATCACCTACCTGAACTTTGTGATTTCTGTTGGCATGATATTATGAAAGTAGCTGCTTATAAACAATATAATAAACATATTCCAAATGATACTCCTTGTTGTAAAACTGGTAGGATGAAAAGAGGTTATGGTGTTGAACCTATGCTTAATATTTTAGGAGTCAATAATTACTGTGAAACTCATAATGCAGTCCTTGATGCCAGAGATGAATTATTAATTATGGAAATTTTAGATTATGATTTAGATGTTTATCCTATAATTAAAGATAAAAAAGATTTATAATATATTTTTATAATTCTTTATCCTATACTTTTTTTTATCAAAAAATTTATATTATTAATGTTAATATTCAATTTATTACTTTAGTTTAGGATTTAAACTAACTTTATTTTTGGAAAGTTAAATTATTATTTATCCTAACTTTTTTCTATTTTTTTAAGTTTTTTTAGGCAGATAAATTATTATTCATCGTCCTAACTTTTTTCTATTTTTTTAAGTTTTTTTAGGCAGATAAATTATTATTCAT
>JAKSUD010000055.1 GCA_024409185.1 archaeon | reverse complement strand
CTAAACCTACTTTTCTGTTATCTGCTACACTTCCAGGAATACAGAATGATTGTAATCCTTCACCAATGTATTTTGCAACTTCAGATGCTTTATTACATCCTTCTTTAATAGCTATTGCTGCTCCAACAGTGTAAGCCCAACATGCATTTTCAAAACAAATTGGTTGGACATTTTTAACTATTTCATAAACATTAACACCTTTCTCATCACAAATGGATTTAGCTTCATCAAGGTCTTTTATTCCATATTTGTTAAGAACAGGTATAATTTGGTCAATTCTTCTTTCATAACTTTCAAATAAACTCATAATTTTACCCCCTATTCTTTCCTTGGATCTATAGTTTTGACTGCATCGTCAAATCTTCCATATTTTCCACTTGCATCTTCAATAGCTTTTATTGGATCTACACCTTTTTTAATGTTGTCCATCATAATTCCAAGGTTTACATATTTGTATCCAATAATTTCATCATCTTCATCTAAACCTATTTCAGTTATGTAACCTTCTGCAAGTTCAAGATATCTTGGACCTTTGAGATTTGTACTGTAAATAGTACCTACTTGGCTTCTATGACCTTTACCTAAATCTTCAAGACCTGCTCCAATTGGGAGCCCTCCTTCTGAGAAAGCAGATTGAGTTCTACCATAAACAATTTGTAAGAATAATTCTCTCATAGCTGTGTTAATAGCATCACATACAAGGTCTGTGTTTAATGCTTCAAGAATGGTTTTACCAACTAAGATTTCTCCAGCCATTGCTGCAGAATGAGTCATACCAGAACATCCAAGAGTTTCTACTAATGCTTCTTCGATGATTCCACCTTTAACATTTAAAGTTAATTTACAAGCTCCTTGTTGTGGTGCACACCAACCTACACCATGAGTTAAACCAGAAATATCTTTAATTCCTTTAGATTTAATCCATTCATCTTCTTCAGGTATTGGTGCTGGGCCATGGTTGGCACCTTTTGCAACCTTACACATATTTTCGATATCTTTTGAGTATATCATTTTCTTTCCTCTTAATAATTATAAAAGTATGATTATGTTTAAATTTTTTTAAACTACTATTTTATAGTATGTTTAAATATTTTCTTAAACTAATATTATTTTTATTTTTTAATTATTTTATATCTTATGATTATTAAAAGTAACTTATAAATTTAGGATTTAATTTATTTATTAAATTTTAATTTATAATTTTATTGGAATTTATTAATGTATTTAAGGTGTTTATATGACTCAAATGACTGAAGCTAAAAAAGGAAATATTACTACAGAAATGAAATCTGTTTCAATAGCTGAGAATATTGACGCGGAAAAGGTTAGGGCTGGAGTCGCTAAAGGAACTATAGTTATACCTAAAAATATCTTAAGAAAAACTAAAGCTTATGGTATTGGTAAAGGTTTAACAACTAAAATTAATGCAAATATTGGTTCCTCCAGTAAAATTGAAGACATCGACCTTGAAATTAAAAAAGCTAAATTAGCTGTTGAATTTGGTGCAGATGCAATTATGGATTTAAGTACAGGACCAGATTTACTCAAATTTAGAAAAGCAATCATATCTTCTGTAGATGTGCCTATTGGGACTGTTCCAATATATGAAGCAGGAGTAATTACTTTAAATAAAGGTAATGAAATAGTTGACATGGATGAAGATGACTTCTTTAAAGCTATTGAAAATCAAGCTAAAGAAGGAGTAGACTTTATGACACTTCATTGTGGTGTTAATAAAGATATAGTTGGTAAATTACAAAAACAAAAAAGGATTATGGGCATTGTAAGTAGGGGAGGAACATTCCTTGCTTCTTGGATTTTACATAATGATAAAGAAAATCCTTTATTTGAAAATTATGATTATTTATTAGAAATAGCTTTAGAATATGATATTACTCTTTCACTTGGAGATGGCCTACGTCCAGGTTGTCTTAGTGATGCAAGTGATATTCCTCAAATTCAAGAGCTTGTTACATTAGGAACACTTGTTAAAAGAGCTCAAGATGTAGGTGTTCAAACAATGGTTGAAGGTCCAGGACACATGCCTCTTAATCAAATTAAATCTAATATGGAAATTCAGAAAACTTTATGTCATGGTGCTCCATTCTATGTTTTAGGTCCTATTGTAACTGATTTAGCACCAGGTTATGATCATATTACAGGAGCTATTGGTGGGGCAATTGCTGCTTCAAGTGGTGCTGGCTTTTTATGTTATGTAACTCCTGCGGAACATTTAACTTTACCTTCTCTTGAAGATGTAAAAGAAGGAGTAATAGCTAGTAAAATAGCTGCTCAAGCTGCAGATGTTGCTTTAGGTTTAGATAGTGCATGGGATAATGAAGTGAAAATGTCTAAAGCAAGAAGAGATTTTGATTGGGAAGCTCAGTTTAATTTAGCATTTGATAAAGTAAAACCTCGTCATTATAGAAATAAATGTAAGTTAGATGATGATGAAATGTGTGCAATGTGTGGAGAATACTGTGCAGTTAAAATTGCTAAAGGAGATTTCTAATTTAATTTTATTTAATTTTTCTAATTATTTTTCTAATTGATTAAATGTTTTTAACTTATGGATTAAATTAGTTAAATATTATAATATCTTTAATTAGATATAATAATAGGAGAGAAAGCTTATGAAATATGCAGAACTTGTAAAGGTTTATGAAGATTTAGGTGCAACTACTAAAAGATTAGAAAAAACAGCGATTTTAGCAGAGTTCTTTAAAAAAGTAGAAGTTGATGAATTACCTAAAATTACTTTAATGGTTTTAGGAACTGTTTTTCCTTCATGGAGTGAAGAAGAACAGGGAATTGGTGATAAACTTGTTATGAAAGCTGTAGCAGATGCTGTAGGAGTATCTGTTGATACTGTTGAAGATGCTGTTCGTGATGAAGGAGATATGGGGGCTGCATCTGAAAAGTTATATGCTAAAAAGACTCAAATGACCTTTTTTTCTCAACCTTTAACTGTAAGTTTTGTTTTTAATCAACTTAGAAAATTAGCTACTATCTCAGGAAGTCGTTCAACAGCTCGTAAAATCTCTAATATTTTAGAACTTCTCTCTTCTGCAAGTGCTGTTGAATCTAAGTATATTTGTAGAACAATCACAGAAGAACTTAGAATTGGTGTAGGTGAAGGAATTATTCGTGATGGTATTTCACAAGCTTTTAATATTGATAAAGCAGTAGCTGAGAGAGCTCATATGTTAACTAATGATGTAGGGCTTGTTGCAAAAGTAGCTGCTCTTGAAGGAGAAGCAGGTCTTAAAAGACTTAGTTTAACTCCTGGAAAACCTGTAAAACCTATGCTTGCTCAATTATCTCCTGGTGTTGAAGAAAGTATTCTTGAGATGGGTTGTGCTTTATGTGAAACTAAATATGATGGAATTCGTATGCAAGTTCACAAAAATGGTGATGAAATTACATTATTTACTCGCCGTTTAGAAAATATTACTTTAGCTATTCCTGAAGTTGTTGATATGATTAGAGAAGCATTTCCTGATGCTGATTTTATTGCAGAAGGTGAAGTAATAGCTACTCGTGATGGTAAACCTCTTTCATTCCAACATATTTTAAGAAGAGTTAGAAGAAAATATGGTATTGAAGAAGCTATGGAATCTGTACCTCTTAAAGTATATCTTTATGATCTTTTATACTTTGTAGAACCTAAAATCGATGAACCTATTATTAAAAGACGTGAAATTTTAGAAAATATAGTTGATGATTCTGTTGATGGTGTAGAACTTAGTGATATTGTTAAAGTAGGTCCAAATAACATTGATGATGCAATTAATTTATTTAATAAATCTATTGATGGTGGACATGAAGGAATAATGATTAAAAACTGCAGCGAACCTTATATTCCTGGTGTTCGTGGTAAAAAGATGCTTAAATTTAAGGCAGAACCTGAAACTTTAGATGCTGTTGTTATTGGTGGGGTTAAAGGAATTGGTAAAAGAGGGGACTTTATTGGTTCTTATTTAATTGCTCTTAGAGATTATGATGATGAACTTAAACCATTAGCTCATGTAGGTACTGGTCTTTCAGATGATGACCTTGCAAGACTTACTAAATTGATGGAAGAGAATAAAATATCAGAAAAAGGTACAAGGATAACAGTTCATCCAAAAATCATATTTGAAATAGCTTATAGTGAAATTGTTAAAAGTCCTGAATATGAAGCAGGTTATTCTTTACGTTTCCCAGTTGTTAAAAGAATTAGAACTGATAAAGGTTTAGCAGATATTGACACTGTAGAACGTTTAGAATCAATGTTTAAAGGATAATCCTATGTTTATTTATTTAATTAATATTAAATAGGTTTAAATATAAAATGAATATATCTTATAAAAATTATTAAATAATGGAGATAAAACTATGAAATATGAAATTAAAGGTGGAAACTTTCCAATTGTTATATGTGAATTAGAAAAAGGTGAATCCTTAAAAACTCAAAGTGGTGGTATGGCTATAATGTCACCTCATGTTAAAATGCAAACTGATACTGATGGTGGAGTTTTAAAAGGGCTTGGAAGAGCATTAACTGGGGATGCACTCTTTTTAACTCATTACATTGCAGAGAAGACAATCAAAAAGTAAGTTTTGCATCTGCTTTTCCTGGAAAAATAATTCCAATGGAATTAGATGGAACAAACACAATTATTGGTGCTAAAAATGCATTTTTAGTATCTGAAGAAAGTGTTAACTTTGAAACAATCTTTAGGAAAAAATTAGGTGCCGGTTTATTTGGTGGAGAAGGTTTCATATTACAAAAATTCACCGGTAAAGGATTAGTATTTTTAGAAGTTGATGGTGAAGTATTAGAATTTAATCTTGAACCTGGAGAAAAAATGTTTATTGAAGCAGGACATTTAGCAGCTATGGATGAAACTGTAGATTTTGATATTGAAAGAGTTAAAGGTGCTAAAAACATGTTACTTAGTGGAGAAGGATTATTCTTAGGTACTCTCACTGGACCTGGAAGAGTATGGATACAAACCATGCCATTAAGTACATTTATAGATAATATAATGCCATATATTACTACTAAATAAATTCAATATTAAAATAAATTATTATTTGTTAAAACAATACTATTTCATATAGAAAGATAAATAATATTTTATCTTTAATTTTTTCTTTTTTTATTTATTGAGTAGGTGATTATTTTGACTAATTTTAGAGATAGATCAATTATTTCCTTTATAGTTTTTGCAGTTGTTGCATTTATATTATTTTTTTCAATTTCTGCATTATTTGGAGGATTTTTTAGTTTTTTAGGTCCTGAAAATGGTATGAGTCTTGGAATAATTATTGGTTCTTTTGTGATTGCTTTACTATACATATATCTTTATAAAATCAAAGGATTCTTTAGTTTTTCTAAATTTAAATTTGCATTTTTACTGGTTTGTCCTTTTATTTTATTTACTTTAACTATTTTCATTGATCCTAATTTTAAAATTCCTACATTAGAAACTCTTCTTCTTGGAGTTATTGCAGGTTTAGCTCCTGGAGTATCTGAAGAAATTATTTTTAGAGGTGTTTTAATTTCATATTTAATGAAATTCTTTAGAAGTTCTAAAGGAATCTATGGGATTCTTATCGTTTCAGCACTACTCTTTGGACTTGTTCATATGGCCAATGTTGGGTCAGCTCCGTTAGATGCAACTATTTTCCAAGTATTCTATGCTTCTGCTATAGGAATATTATTTGGTGCTGTTTATTTAAGAACTGGAAACCTTTGGGTGCTTATATTCTGTCATGCATTAAATGATATTGTGGCAGCTGCATTTACTACTAATGGTCTTGTATCTGCTGCATTGGTTTGTGATGCTTCTAATATAGCAATATTTATTATTTCAATAGTTGTGATTGTTTTAGGATTTTATTATGTTAGATCTGCTAAACATGATGAGATTGTTGAAGTTTGGGAAGAAAAATGGGCTAATTAATTTTAGTCCTTATTTTATTTTTTTAATTATTATTTTCTTTTTTTAATATTTTTTATACCTTTTAATATTATATTTAATTTAGATAAAAATTTATTATGATTTTCTATTTTAAGTGTATTTTTGATAATTTTTTTATTTTTTATCAATTTATTATATTTTTCTATTTTTAATGTAATATTTTAGTTTTATTGTATGTTTACACTCTTAAAACAATTTTGTTTTCATTTTTGAGTAAAATTTATATTCTATTTTAAAAATACTACTTATTTAAGGTGGTATAATGGAATTAGATGATACTAAAATATTTAAAATGGCATTTGTAACAGCACTTATTG
>JAKSUD010000054.1 GCA_024409185.1 archaeon | reverse complement strand
ATGATAAAACTGTTATTTCAAAAGAAGTAGTTATTGAAGATAATGTGTGGTTAGGGAATAGGGTAATTGTTCTTCCTGGTGTTACAATTGGTGAAGGTGCAATTATACAAGCAGGAAGTGTTGTTGTAAGTGACATTCCAAAATGTGCAATAGCTGGTGGACACCCTGCTAAAGTATTTAAATATCGTGATATTGGTCACTATGAAAAATTAAAAAAAGAAGGTAAATTCCATTAAAATTATTTGATTTACCTATTAATTTATTTTATTATTTTATTATTTTTAACTATTTTTCCTTATTTTAGTTTTTATAGCTTTTTTACTTTTTTAATTATTTAAATTAAATCTTTAAATAGTTGTATCTCTTTTTTACTAATTCCTTTTAAAAGGAATATTATTACAAAGTAAATCACTATACCAATTAAAATAGCTAAAATAATTCCTAAAATTCTATTTGGATTTATTAAGTAAATAATTACACCCATTATTCCAGATGCAATAATTATTTTTAACATTTCTTTTAAATTAAATGGTAATTTCATAAGTTTCTTACTTGCAACTGCAGTTACAACAAATGCAAGAATATAACAAAGTAATGTAGCAAATCCTGCACCAATAATTCCAAGATATGGTACTAAAATAATATTAAGAACAATATTTGAAATAGCTACAACAATCCAAAGTTTACCTAAAAGTTTTGTATTTTTATCTAAAATTAATATGTTATTTGTTATTCCATACATTCCCATAAATAATGCACCTAAACATACAAGAGGGGTAATCATATAACCTCCAAGTGCAATTTCAGGAGTTGTAATAACTAAAAGTAATGGTTTAGATAAAACACTCATTCCAACTGCTGCTGGAACTGTAAGAAGTAAATAATATTTCATAGAATAATTAAGATAAGTATCAACTTGTTTTATATCTCCTTTTTCATAAGGTTCAGGTAAAACTGCAGGTAGGAGTACTGCAAAAGGTGTTAAAAACATTAAAAGTATGCTTCCAAGAGCATATCCTGGTGAATAACAACCAACAGCTATTGGTCCTGCAAAAATTCCAATAATATATTTATCACTTGAATCAACAATCCATGATGATACATTACTTGGAATTGTTGGAATTGCAAATTCTAATTGCTCTTTAAGATTAGACCATTTAACAGAACCAAATCCTAAATATTTAAGAATTGGGACCCACATTATTATAAATACTGCAACATATCCTGTTAAAAGACCAAGAACAACAGTTTCAATAGGATAACCTGCATAAGTAAGGTAAATACTTACGAATACTCCGATATAACTTTGAAGAATTTGGTATAATGAATATCTTTTCATTTGTTGGAATGTTCTAAAGTAGCTAATTAACATTAAGTTCATACATGCAAAGAATGAAATAATAGTGGTTATGTATAAAACTTGCATACTTCCATTAAATAATGCATTAGCTATCGGATTTCCAAGTATGATAAAGATTCCACAAATGATGATTGTAGATGTAAATGTAACTGCCATCATAGGATAGAAAGATTCCCGTATTTTGTCTTTATCTTTCTCTGCAGATAAGAATCTAACCATTGTAAAAGGTAATCCTAAGTTTGCAATATTTGGAACAAGTGCGATTGTAGTATTTACTTGTGCCCACATACCATATTCTGCAGTTGTAAAACTTTTTGTAATGATTGGTATGAAAATAAGGCTACTAAGTGAAATTAAGATATTTGTAAGTCCTACAAGACCTATTCTTTGTATAAAACGCACATATTCACTCAATTTTTCACCCTTTTTATTCTTTAATTATATTTTACTAATTTAATTTTATTCTTTTATTCTATTTTATAATAATTTTATTAGTATTATTTCTTGTTTAAAGTATTAATAAGTACTGAAAATTTTAAAGTAAGCAGATCTGTCATAATTTTTAAAGAAGTAATTTCTATTAATTCTTCTTTGGAAATGTTGGGATGTTTCGCTTTGAATTTCATCGGCAACAATTTTAACATCATCTACTTTTTTAACAATATCATATTGAATTAAATCATCTAAATATTCAATTCCAGGAACATCTATAATAAATGTTTTACAATTAAATGATAAACCTTCATAAATTGCTGTTGAAAATGCTCCTATTTGATATTCGCTTGTTGCAAATAATTCATATAATGGAGTTTTATTATCATCAATAACTTTAAAACTTATATTTTTTTCTTCTTGAACAAGTTCTAATGTTCTAATTAAATAAGGATAATTTTCTATCCATGTTTCATATTCTCCAGGATGAAGTTTATAGATAAATTCATATTGTTTATTATCTTTTATGAAATTATTCTTATCTAATTTAATATTATTTGGGAGAGTGTTGTTTTCATATTCACTCATCATTTCATCAAATTCTTTTTTACCTAAAATTGTCATTGTGAGGTCATATGCAAATTCAGATAAATATTTTCCAATAACTCCTTGTGAAATAAATAAAACTCTTGTTTTATTTTCATCCTCATTATACATATTATAATATTCTCTTACATTTTCTTCAAAATAAGGAAAACCCATTGTGATTAAATTCTTTGGATGTATAGGGTAGTAGCAAGCATTATTCCAGTATTCTCCAAAAGTAAGTATTTTGTCCGGGAAATATTCAATTTCTTTAATTTTCCCATTTTTTAACATTGTGCTTGTAGGGTAACTATATCCTAAATGGTATCTACTAATAGTACCATGTTGTAATTCAACAACTTCAATACCTTTACTTTTTGCAGCTGCTACGATAACTTTATTTTCATAAGCTACAACAATAAATATTTTCCTTGGTTTTTTCTTTTCAAATATTTCTTTATACTTTTCATATTCATATTGGAAATTAAGTATATGGTCTTCCATTATTCTGAATAAATCAATTGTAATCATATAACCTCTATTGATGTCTGAAAAGGTATTTTCAATAGCTTTTTCAATTTGATTTATTTTATTTAATTCTTCTTCTGTAAATGGAATTTTATTCCGGTTTTTATTCTTGTAAATGTAAGATTCTAAAAGAATTTTATCATTATATCTGATGTATTTCTTTCCATTTTTATCTTTTTTATTTTTCCTATTTGTATAATGTTTGTTTAAGTAAGGAGTTTCGATTAACTCATAACTTTGATTAAAATCATCTAAAGCTTGTGGTAAAAAATAGCTATAAATGTCCCTATATTCTCCTTTAAACATTACTTTTCTAGGATGATCAAAAATTAAAACATCTTTTTCTTTTCCTTTTGCAGGATTATATAATAAACTATTTTTAATAAATGGAGTTAATGATTTTATTTTATCTGCTCTTGTAATGCTTGCTTGTTGGGCAGATTCAAAAACATTTAATTTTCTAGCTATTTCATAGTAAACATAAACTCTTATTAATTGCCAAGGATAAGTATCTTGTATTAACATATGATTTAACTCATATTTTTCTTCAAGATCCCAAAATTTTTCACAAATTTCTTTTACTGTAATTTTCATTTTTTATCCTTCTATCAGTTTTAATTATTCAAGCATATCATAAGTTATTAAATCATCTTCTTTAATTAAGACTTTTGCTTTTTTATCAAGTACATTAGCTATTTCATTTGGTGAAATTCCAGTTCCAGGTCTTTTATAAGTAAGTTTATCTTCTGTAATTTCTTCACCTATTTGAATTTCTTTTAATGCAATAATTGAACGTCTTGCTTGTTTTCTTGATTCTCCTTCACAAGCTAAAGGTACTTTATCATATTGTCCATTAATAGATTTTATAAGTTTAATATTTTCAACAAAAGTTTTTACATCTTCAGGGTCCATTCCATGATAATGGTCATTTCCTTGTAATGTTTTATCAAGAGTATAATGTTTTTCAAGGATTGTAGCACCGTAAACATAAGCGGTTGTTAAAATAAGCATCTTATCATCAGGTTTTGTATGGTCTGAATAACCTATTTCATAATTTGGGTATAAATCTTTAAGATTTTTAATCATAAGAAGATTTGCATCATTATTGTCTGTTGGATAAGAAAGAACACAATGCATAATTCCAATTGCAGATTTTCCATTTGTATAATCATCATTTGTATTTTCAATTGTATCAATTGCAGTTTTTATTTCATCAAGAGTTGATGCACCAGTAGAAATAATAATTGGTTTTCCTTTTTCAGCTATTTTTTTAATAAATGGTAAATTTGTTAAATCTGATGAAGATATTTTATAAACATCCATAAATTCATCAAGATAATCAATGGAATCAAAATCAAAAGGTGTAGATAAGAACATTATTCCAATTTCATTACAATAATTAGCTATTTCTTTATATTCTTCTTTTCCAAATGAATCAAATTTTTTGAATAATTCATATTGTGAAGTTGTAGGTTCTTCTGTAGTATCCCAATAAGCAGGAGAGTTTTTAGAAGCGATTGTATTTGCTTTATAACTTTGGAATTTAACTGCATTACATCCTGCATCTTTAGCTTCTTTTACCATTAATTTTGCTGCTTCCATATTAGATATGTTCTCTTTTTTTGCAATATCATAATAATTTACACCAATTTCAGCTATTAAAAAAGGTTCTTCATTAAATATGCTCATTTTTTCACCTTATAATTTTAATATAGTTTAACTTTGTAATGTAATATAATTTTTATTTTTTAAATGATTTAATTTTCTCCTTTCCATTCTTTATAACCTTTTTTTACAAGGTTCATAATATTTTCAAATCCATGTTTCAAGTCAACAGATAACATACGTTTATTCATTTCTAGTCTAAGATTATAATTATTTATAGTATTTTCAAGAGTTTCTTTAATTTCATCTTTTGAGACTTCTGCTCCAAGACCCATATTTATGAAACCATGTTCAACATTTCCAAAGATATGGCTTAATTCTCTTTCATTTTGACATAAGCAAATACAAGGAACTCCAATTGAAGCTATTTCATACATTGTACGTCCTGCTGAAGTAAATATTAGATCTGCATTGTACATATGTTCACTCATATTTCTTACATTTTCATAAATAATTATTCGATTATTATCTTTGTATTTATCTTGAATTTCTTTTTTCTTAGAATATCCTAATCCTAAAATAATTTCAATTTCATTTTCATAGCTACTTTCTAAAATAGCTTCAAGAGTTTTTTCTGTGAAATTATTTGGATCAGTTCCTCCAAATGTAAGTAAAATTCTATCTACTTCTTCTGTAATTAATTTAGATTCTTGATAGTTAAATTCATCTTTGAGAATATAATATTTATGTCCTGAATAAAGATTTTTTAATGGAATTTTATGTTCATATAAAGCATCAAATACAATATGTGCATATTTAATTCCACCACCTAAATCTTCAAAGTTTACTATATAATAATCTCTATCATACAATGTTTTAACATATTTAGAGTTTGTATTAAGAATATCATTAATTACAATATCTGGATCATATTCTTCTATTTTTTCAATTATATCCTCTTTACTTTTTCTACTATCATGAGTAATAAATGGATAATTATTATTAGAAACTATTTCTATTCCTAAAGGTTGTGCTTCATCAAGTAAGAAAATAACTTCATGTTTTACAAGTTTTGAAGCAATAGCTAATCCTCTAAAAATATGTCCAGTTCCAATTTCATGATTTGCATCTGTTTTAATGAGGATTTTTTTCTTTTTGAGGATTCTTTCTGCTACCCACCAATCTTCATAATTATCAATATCAATACTTTCTTGTTTAGATATTTCAATAAGTCCAATATTATCTCCAAGACGACTGTTTTCTTTTATAAATTCTCTTTTACTTGCAAAAATACTTCCAGTTTCTTTATATGCTTTTGGTAAATATTGGCGATTTAATCTTTCTTCATATAGTGGATAATACTTCTCTAATTCTTCATCATAACCCCAACTTAAGTGTCTATCATCAACAACACTTATTATTGTATCATATTGTTCTTTAGGATTATCATTTTCCCATGAATTAATTAATGTTTCAATAGCTAAATCTAAGGTTTTTGTTTTTAGAAGAGGGGAAGTTGGTTGTACTGTGATTACAATATCATAATTTTCATTAATTTTTGCTTCTTGTTGTAATGTAGCATCGTAAATTACAGGGTCAAGAGGTATTGAGTCTTCTGCTAATTTACCATCACGTTTTATTGTTTCTGCACCAAATTTTTCAGCAATAAATTTGATTTCGTTATCATCTGTAGTTACAACAAGATTATCAACATATTTGGATTCAAGTCCCATTTCAATAGTGTGGGATATTAATGGTTTTTTACCAAGTAATCTTATATTTTTACGAGGAATTCCTTTAGAACCCCCTCTTGCAGGTATTACTACCAAAATTTTATTTTCTTCATACATTTTAAAACCTTTTAGCTATTATTTTTTTTAAT
This sequence comes from archaeon, assembly GCA_024409185.1. Lineage (GTDB taxonomy): Archaea > Methanobacteriota > Methanobacteria > Methanobacteriales > Methanobacteriaceae > Methanobrevibacter. Next base: position 38 of record JAKSUD010000054.1, on the reverse strand, counting down.
TAATCTTATTTTTAAGTATTTTTTTATATTTATTTTTT
>JAKSUD010000053.1 GCA_024409185.1 archaeon | reverse complement strand
TTATAACATTTCTAACTTGTTTGGTTGTAATATTGAGTTCTTTAGATAGGGTTTCAATCATTTTTTAACATCCTTAAATTAAGATTATTTTAATTAAATAAGATAAGATTTAGTTTAATTAAATAAGATTTTAAGTAAAAAATTAGTATTATACTTTATTTAAGTAATTTTTTATATTTAAATTCATTTAATAATTTATTAGTTTTAACATTATTTTGTTGGTTTAAGTATGTAATTAATTTTTTCTAACTGATTATTATTTTTATTTTTTATACTTTTTTATTATAATGTACATTTTTGTACTACAAAGCTTTAAATAGTACATTAAACATAATAATTAAACAAGCATGTAAAATGTGAAACAGTTTATAAAAAATTAACTTAGATTTAAAAAAAATTTAAGATAAAATTAACCAATAAATAAATTAAAAATTAAAATAAATTCTTAAAAAGAATAAGAATTTAATAAATTAACTAAAATTAAAAAATAAAAACCATTTAGGCAATTAAAGGAGATGATAAATATGTTTAGAATTGATTTACCAAGTAATGATGTGCCTAAAAAATGGTATAATATTAATGCTGATTTACCTTCTAAATTACCAGAACCAAAAAGTAGTGAAGGAAAAGATCAAGTCGGCGATTTACCTGATATGCTTATCAATGAATGTTTAAAACAAGAATTATCAAATGAAAGATATATAAAAATACCAAAAGAAATAAGAGAACTTTACCAAAGAATGGGTAGAGGAACTCCATTATGCAGAGCACGTGGTTTAGAAGAAAAATTAAATACACCTGCAAAGATTTATTATAAACGTGAAGATACTTCCCCAACAGGAAGTCATAAATTAAATAGTGCAATTGCACAAGCTTACTTTGCTAAAAAAGAAGGTGTAGAAAGATTAACTACAGAAACTGGTGCTGGTCAATGGGGTACTGCTCTTTCACTTGCAAGTTCATTAATGGGAATTGATTGTACAGTTTATATGGTAAGAGTTTCATTTGAACAAAAACCATTTAGAAAATCTATTATGCAAGTTTATAATGGAACTGTTTACCCGTCACCAAGTATGAATACAGAAGTTGGAAGACAGATTAATAAAGAAACTCCTGATCATCCAGGTTCTCTTGGAATAGCTATTTCTGAAGCTGTTGAAGAAGCATTAGCTGATGAAAAGACTAAATATTCTTTAGGTAGTGTTATGAATCACGTTGCTTTACATCAAACTGTTATTGGTCAAGAAATTCAAACTCAACTTGAAATGGCTGATGATGAAGCTGACACAGTAGTTGCTTGTGTTGGTGGAGGTAGTAACTTTGGTGGAGCTGTTTTCCCATTTATGAAAGACAAACTTAAAGGTAATATTGATACTGAATTTATTGCTGTAGAACCTGCTGCATGTCCTACTTTAACTCAAGGTGAATATAGATATGACTTTGGAGATAATATTGGATTTACTCCACTTCTTAAAATGTTTACACTAGGTCATGATTTTGTAGCACCTGCTGAACATGCTGGTGGTCTTAGATATCATGGAATGAATCCACAAATTTCCCTTTTAGCAAATGAAGGTTATATTAATTGTAGAACTGCTACTCAAAAAGAAGCTTTTGCTGCAGGTCAAATGTTTGCACAATGTGAAGGTGTACTTCCTGCTCCTGAGACAAATCATGCAATAAAAGTAGCTATTGATGAAGCACGTAAATGCAAAGAAACTGGAGAAGAGAAATCTATTGTAATAAACTTCTCAGGCCATGGTTTAATGGACTTTAAAGGTTATGGAAGCTTTATGGATGGCTCAATGTAAAATAGTAAATAATTAAATTTTACTATTTTTTTCTTTTTTTTAACTACTATTTTTTTATACTATCAAATAGTTTAAATATTTTTTAATACATAATAATTATGTAAATGATTTTTTTAGAAGGTGATTTTTATTCTTAAGTTTGATCCACATATTCATAGTGTTTATTCATGTGATTCTCGTTCTACCCCTGAAGATATTTTAAAGAGAGCTGAGGAGATAGAACTTAATGCAATTGCTATTACTGATCATAATACAATTAAAGGCTCACAAGAGGCAATTAAAATAGCAAAGAAAGAGAACAAAGATATAATTATTGTACCTTCTATTGAAATTTCAACAGATAAAGGTCATATGATTGGGTTAGGTGTGAGTGAATATATACCTAGTGGTTTATCTGCTATAGAAACTGCAGATATGATTAGAGATGCAGGTGGCCTTATTATTATTCCCCATCCTTTTTCACGTTATAGACATGGTCTTTTCTGTAATACTAATCCTAATATGATTGTAGATGGTGTAGAATGTCAGAATGCACGTTATATTTTTGGGCATTCTAATAAAAAAGCACAAAAATTAGCTTACGAGAGGAGATTAGCTCGTATTGGTGCAAGTGATTCACACTTTTTAAAATCAATTGGAGATTCTTATACAGAAGTTAATACAAAGGGTCAGGATGATGTTGATGGTATTTTAAAAGCTATTAGACATAGACGTTGTAAGGAAGCAGGAAAAGGAACTTCTAACTTTTTAATAGCTAAAGAAGTTTTTGTTAAAAAAGTCCTAAAACGTTACCCAAAAAGAGAAGATTATGTAAAAGGTATTTAAAATTAAGTAGTTTATTTATCATTTAAATAAATTATTTTAATTTTCTATTTTTTCTTTTTTATTATTATTTTTTTAATTTTTTAGCTATTTTTTTATTCATTTTTTAACATTTTTTTCATTTTTAATCAATTTTACTAAATTATAACAATTTTATTAAACCTTATTTTTGCTTTTATTTTGTAATTAAAGACCAAATTGGGAATTAATTCAAAAGCTTTTTATATCTTTTTTTATAAACTTTAGCTACCCCCTAGTAGGTAATAAAATGTCTAAAAAAAGTATTATTTATGTAGGTTCTAAACCGACCATGAATTACATCCTTGCGGTTGTAACTCAAATAAATCATGGAGCGTCGTCTATAATACTAAAAGCTAGAGGACGAGCTATTAACCATGCTGTTGATGTTGCTGAGATTGTAAGGAATAGTTTTATTCCAGATATGGATATTATAAATATTGAAATTGCAACTGAGGAGGTAACTGAAAGAAATGGATTTTCTACTAATGTTTCATTAATTGAAATAGAACTGAAAAAAGATGATTCTATAGCTGATATAAGAAAAAGTTAGGACAATTCTAAAAGGATAATCCTATAAAAAATTTAGGATAATCCTATAGGAGAAAATTAGCTTCTTTTAGTTTTGCTTTTTAAAATTTATTGATATTCTGTGGATTTTTCATGGAGGTTTTATTATGAAACCTTTAAATTTTAAATATCAATATTTTGCTTTATTTTTCATTTTTTTATTCATCAGTATAGGGTCTGTTGCTGCTAGTGATGATTGTACTGATGAAAATAGGGATTTATCCTCTTATATTATGGTTTCTTCTGATGTGGTTGATTCTGTTAATAATATTAGGGTTTCTAATGTAGATTCTATTAATAACTCAGATTTTACTATTAATAGTTCTAACGAGTTTATTTCTAAAAAAGTTAATCCTAAAGAGGATATTTGTTCTGTTGGTGCTTCTAAAACTACTAAAACTGTAATTTCTTCTAAAAGTTTAAGTATTAATTATGGTGCTGATGGTTATGTTGTTGGATATTTAAAAACTAGTAGTGGTAAAGCTATCAAATCTAAAGTAGTAAAAATTACTTTAAATAGTCAAACTTGGAGTAAAACTACAGATTCTAATGGTAAAATTAGTTTAAAAATTCCATTATTAAATCCAAATACTTACTCTGTTAAACTTAGTTTTGCTGCTTGTTCTGGATATTCTGCTTCTAGTTGTTTAGTTAATGTCACTATTAATAAATTAGCTACTAAAATTACATCTAATGATGTATATGCTTATAATAATAACAGTTTAGTTGCTTATTTAAAAGATAGTAAAAATAATCCTTTAAAAAGTAAGCTTGTTAAATTTACGATTGATGGTAATTCTTATAATGCTTTTAGTGATTCTAATGGTCAAATTATCTTTAATATTCCTTCTTATCTAAAAGCTAAAAATTATAGTTCTACTATTAAATTTGTGGGTGATAAATATTATTCAAGTTCTTCTAAATCAGTTAAGGTTTACAAATTTGATAATAGTAATATTGAGTCTTTTATTGGTGAATTAGTTAGTTCTAAGGAATTTAAGCAATTATTTTCAAATGCTAGTTCTAATCAAGCATCTTTGAATAATAGTTCTACATTACAAAATAGTTCTCAATTAGCTATTACTCAATTATTAGATAATTTAACTGGTGAAGAATTAGAATCAATTAATCAATTTTTAAATTTAATTAGTTCTGATAATTTAAATACTATTGATTTAAGTAAATTAGATTCAACTATGTTTAAAGATCTTAATTTAGCTGTTTCTAATGAACAAAATAATAAGAAAAATATTATTGAAAGTATTTGGAAATGGTTAAATACACCTATTTTAGAAATTCCAGGATATAGTGATTTAGATAAAAAATATGGTGTTTTTGGTCAAGGTCTTAAATTAGCGGGGTGGTTTTTACTTGGTATTGATGATAATGGTGGTCTTACTCCTTTAGATATAGGATTAGATGCTCTTTCTATATGTTCTGGAGCTGGTCTTTGTGAGCGTCTTGGTATTAGTTCAAGTTCTTTAATTTTAAAACTTACAAATAAGTTTCCAAGACTAGATGGTTTATTAAAATCAGCTGTTAAGATTAAAGGTTTAGACTATTCAATCACAATTAAAAGTCTTTTCACGGCTTATAAATCAGGTTTATCTATTTTAAATAATCCAATTAAATTTGTTTCTAATAAAGTAATATCAAATGCTTTAGATAGATGGGATAATAAATTAGCTTCTTTTGCTATGGGTTATATTAGTAATAGTTTTTTAACTGTTTCTAGTGTTTTAGGTATTGGTGAAGTTTATGTTAATAGTAAGGAGAATTCTATATTTACAACTAAAATTCTTTCAAATATTACTAATAGTAATAATATTAAACTTATTATTAATGATTCAACCTCTCCTATTGCATCTACTATAAAGAATCTTAAATCAAGTGTTGATTCTATTTCTAAAACCGTTAGTGATGTTTCTAAAGCAGTCTCAAAAACTGTAGCTACTGTTAAAAATACAGTTTCATCTACAGTTAAAAAAGTGACAACAGCTGTTAAATCTGTATCTAAAACAGTATCTAAAGCAGTTAAGAATGTAGCTACTAAGGTTAAGAAGACTGTTAAAAAGGTTACTAAAACTGTTAAGAAGGCAGTTAAGAATGTAGCTACTAAGGTTAAGAAGACTGTTAAAAAGGTTGTAAAAACTGTTAAGAAAGCAGTTAAAACTACTATTAGTGTTGCTAAAAAGAAAGTTAATTCAATTTCCACACCTATTAAAAAAATTAAACTTTGGTAATAAATAGTATTTAAAACAATTTATTGTTTACTATATAAAATATTTTGAGTAATAAGAGGTTTTATAAAATGATTCAATTTGAACAAAAAAGTATAGATGAAGAGTTTGAAAGAGGTTACGAAGCTCTATATGAATTTATTGATGTTGAAGGTTTAGTAGATCTTCGTGATTTAATAATCTCTTTTAAAACAAGTGAAAGATGTAAATTTCTTGGAGAAACATTTAAAGAAGATTTATCTAAGGAATGTTTAAGTTATACTAATGAAATTCCTTTAATTAATTATGCAAAAAAAGAATTAGGTTCTTTTAAATTTTTAATTACAAAATCTAATTTAAGTTTTACTTCTTTCATAGGTCTTTGTTCTATTATTGCATTTAGTTGTGGATGTGATTTTAAAAGAAAACTATCTTCAGATGAAATATTTCAAATATTGAGTTCTGATTTAATTTCTAAATTAACTTTAGGTTATGGTTTTGATAATATTGATTCTTCTAATTTAAGTTTAGGCGAATCTTTTGATAGTATTAATTCTTCTAATTTAAGTTTAGGTCAAGATTTTCAGAATAAATCTGATTTTAAAGAGTTAAATAGAGAGTTCTTTAAAAAACTTAGTACTATTAAATGGGATAATAGAGCTAAAAAGCTCCACACTACTATTAAAGAGGGGTGCTGGTTTGGTGTTCAATTACAACATTTAATAGAACCGGGCCCTTATGCTCAATTTGGTTTTTCTGCTCGTTACTTGGCTTCTTGTAATGTTTTAGCTAATAATCGAGATGAAGTTTTATCTGAAGATATAGTAAATGCTTGGTTTTTAACTTTTAAATTATTCCATAATGATTTACGTGAATATATCTTTAAGGAGAATGATATTGATGAGTAAATTTTCTAAAATAGAGTCTATTTTATTAAGTATATTATTTTTCATTATACTTCTTTTTATCATGTTTATTATTTTGGTATTTATTTTTGGCAATAATTTATATAATACTGGTAGATTAGCTGGTTTAATAGTATTATTTATTTGTGGATTTTTAACTAAACTATTTTATGATAAAACAAGAATAAAGTAAAAAAATAATAGATAATATATTAACCTAAAAAAAGTTAGAGGATTTTAAT
>JAKSUD010000052.1 GCA_024409185.1 archaeon | reverse complement strand
TAAAATTTTCATAATAGCTTTTTAAAGTTTTAGAATAATATAAAATAATTTATATATTAGAATTAAGATAAATATTAAGTGGATACTAAAAATCATATACAAATGATATTTACAATTATTATTAACAGATAAATTATAAAATTTATCTTATTATTACTATAAATTATTAAAAGAAATTATAAAAACACAATACATTACAGAGTTATGTCTTATAATTTTATAATTATCTATAATTACTTAAATGATATTTTTTAATAAAAAATAGGAGTTCAAAAAAGATATTGAAATAACTTAAATAATTATTAAATTATAAGAATATATTAATTCAATGGTAAAAATCAATATCAATAATAAAAATGAACGAAAAATACTAGGTAAACTTAATCTAATAATATATTTAGAAATTCTTAATAAGAGAGATTTTCTTAATTAAGAATTAGATCCATATACTTAATAAAATTATTAAACTAGGATAAAAATAATTAAGCAATTACCTTAGATTAGTTAATTATACTTTAATAAAGATTATAAAAATATTCTACAATAGAATTATAATAATCAAGTTATTAACTAATAAGAAACTGAAATAATTAGAAATTATATAGTTAAATTAATTATTAAATTAACTAATAGTAAGTAGCTATTTAATTAATAATTATTAAAAATAAAATAATAATTACTTTTTTTGTATTTGATTTTAAGCTATATACTATTTATATCGCTAATGTATCTATTTTTCAACTTATAGATTATTCATTTAATGAATTATTTATTTATGAATTATGTATATTACAGTATAATTTAAATTATAATTAATTATTATAAGTGCAAGTTAATAACTAATTAACTAGCTATTAAATTATCTCTAATTACCAAAGCTCAAGGGAGGCTTATTATGGGAAAAGGAGAAGAATTAACTACAACTAAATACCTTATCCATGCCGAAATTAATGCAAACGGTATAGTAGAGAAACCAGATGTTGTAGGTGCTGTATTTGGTCAAACTGAAGGACTTTTAAGTAATGATTTAGACTTAAGAGAACTCCAAAGAACTGGAAGAATTGGAAGAATTCAAGTAATTATCCATTCTAACGGAGGTCGTGCAAAAGGAGAAATCATAATTCCTTCCAGTTTAGACAGAATCGAAACCGCTATTTTAGCAGCATCCCTCGAAACTATTAACCGTGTCGGTCCTTGTGAAGCATCTATACATGTTCTTAGAGTAGAAGATGTAAGAGCTTTAAAACGTAAACAAGTAGTAAACCGTGCAAAAGAAATCTACATGGGTATGATGGAAAGTGTAAGTCCTGAAAGTATGAAAATGATTGAAGAAATCAGAGAATCTATGAGAGTTCAAGAAATCTCTGAATTCGGACATGGTAGACATCCTGCAGGACCTAATGTACACACTTCCGATGCAATTATTGTTGTTGAAGGAAGAAATGATGTTCTTAACTTATTAAAATATGGTATTAAAAACACAGTAGCTGTTGAAGGAGTAAATATTCCTCAAGAAGTTGCTGATTTAACTAAAACAAGAACTGTAACTGCATTTGTTGATGGTGACCGTGGCGGAGAATTAATCTTAAAAGAACTTTTACAAGTTGGAGATGTTGACTATGTCACAAGAGCTCCAAGAGGTAAAGAAGTAGAAGATCTTGAAAAAGAAGAAGTCATTATTGCTTTAAGAGACAAAGCACCATTAGAACAAGTCATTAACAACCTTGATTTTAATCTTGACACTCAAGCAAAACCTAAAAATAAAGGTAGAAAAGATAAAAAATCAAGATACAATAAAAATGACAAATACAGTGACTTCAAAAAAGATAAATCTGACCGCAGAGGAAGAAACGGCAGAGATGATCGTAGAGACAGAAACGGTAAAAACAGATACAGTGAAGAGAGAAAAATTCAAAATAGTAGAATTAAACTCTTGAAAAACATGTTAAAAGATTTAGAAGGTACTGGAAACAGTGAAATCTTAGATGATTCTTTAAACTTAATTAAAGAAACTGAAGTTGAAAATCTTTACGAAGAATTAAAACAAGAAAATCCTGATGCAGAAGTAATTATCTTCGATGGTGTTATTAGCCAAAGATTAGTAGATATTGCTTATTCTAAAGGAATTAAAACTTTAGTTGCATTTAAATCCAGTAGAGTAATTAAAAAACCTGATAAACTCAGATTAGTTACTTTAAACTAGATTTATCTTTTTAACATAAAACTAAACTTATTGACAGTTATTTTAACTGTCTCTCTTTTTATTTTTTTTAATTTATTTATTATTCCTTAAAACTATTTTTAAAAATTTAATAAAAATAATAAAAAACTATTTTTATATTAAATACAAATATTAATGTATACTTATTTTAAATAAAAATTAATAAAGCAAAGGAGGGAAAAATATGGCAGATTATTCTAATACAGAACAATTAACTTTATCACAAAATAGATTACAGAAAGCTCCAATAGAATTACCTCAATATGACAATAATGGTAATTTAAGACATGTTTGTGAAGTTTTTGATTTTAATGAAATGTGTGAAGAATACTTAATTGAACTTGAAATTAGAAATTACTCAGAAAATACAATAAAAACATACCACTCCATTATAAAAAGCTTTATTAAATATATAGAAGAAGAAAAAATTTATGATGATGGTAAATTTTTAAAATCTTTTAAAAAATATATTACAGAATTAAAAAGAAGTAAAGTAGTAACTCAAAATTATATTTACTTAAATACTGTTGTTTGTAAAAAATTCCTTGAATATAATCAAATCTATTATTTAGATGAAATTAAAAATCCTAAAAGAACCAAATCATTACCTAAATCATTAAATGAAAATGAAATTAAAGCTTTAATTGATGCAGTTAAATGGGATGAAACAGATAGTTTATACAAACAAAAAATAAAAATGAGAGATAAAGTTATTTTAGCTCTTCTTTACTCTTCAGGACTCCGTGTATCAGAATTAGTTAACTTAATTTTAAGAGATATTGATTTTGATGATAGAACTATTAGAATAAGAGGAAAAGGAGATAAAGATAGACTTGTTTTATTTGATAACATTACTAAAGATTTAATTCTTAGATATATTGAAATTAGAGATAGTAATAGTGAATATCTTTTTATAAATAAAAATGGAAATAAATTAACTTCAAGATATATTCAAATGATGATTAAAAAATATGGTGAAGAAGCAGGAATTGAAAAAAAAGTAACTCCTCATATTTTAAGACACTCATTTGCAACACATCTTCTAAAAAACGGAGTTGATATAAGAGCGATTCAACAATTACTTGGACATGCTAGTCTTTCTACAACTCAAATTTATACAAGTGTAGATATGGATACACTTAAATTATTCTATGATCAAGCAAAATTAAAATAAAACTAAGACTATTAAAAAAATAAGAATTATAAAAATAAAAAACCAGAACAAGGCCATAATATGAAAAGAAATCCAATTAAACAATCTTTAAAAGACCCTGAAAAAAAAGCAAAATTATATTTACTTATTAATGCAATTATGATAATCACTACTTTTTTAATTGTAATTGGAACAATATTATTTATATTAATTTTAACTGGAGTAATAGGTTAAATACATATTGAAAAAATAAATAATAGATTTAATTTTAAAAATTTTTTAATAATTACTGAATAATTTCAATATTATTTTTAACATTATTACTTGCATTTTCTAAATTAGAAATAGCTAAGCTTAAATTATAATCAGAACTAATAATTGTAACAATTGGCTGATTTTCTTCTATTTTTACATTTTCATAGGGAATATCATAAACATTATCAAAAGATAAATTTTTAACATTAATATCTGATGAGGCATATTCTATTTTTTTAACTGAATAAAGAGGATTAGGATTATTATTTATATCTGGAATATCAATAATCTCACCTTCACAAGCTTTAATATGTGCATCTAAAAGATTTATTCCTAAAACTTCTTCACAAGATTCATAAGTTCCTTGAATTCTTGGATTAACTTCAATAATATATAAATCATTCTCATCAAAGGACTCATTCTTAAAAGCATCTTTAGATAAAATAAAATCTACACCATTAGATCCGATTAAATTAAAATAAGAAATCAAATCTTCAGAAACATTTTCCATATTTTGACTAAGTTTTGAAAATGAATTTAAATTAAATTTATTAAAATTATTAAAATTAAAATTTTCTATATATGAATTACCCTTAGAAAAACTTTCAAAAGTTAATGGTAAAATATTTCCTGAGTAAACAAAGTCATCAGTTGTTAATAATCTTGTGTTTATAATATTTTTAGATTCATTTTTTGTACTAAGTAGAGATGATGATAAATTTACACCTGGAATATATTCCTGCATTAAATAATTTCCCTCAAAAATTGTAGAATCTAATTCAGCTGTTTTAAATTTAGTTAAAGTTTGTTTATTTAAAAGAAAAGTCCCATACCCCCCAGATCCTTTAAGAGGTTTTAAAATAAATTGATTGTTAGCGTATTGATTAGCTATTTCAATAACTTCATATATATCTACAGGGTTAAAAGTCATAGGAACATTAAATTTATTTTTCACTTTATTATAAAATTTAAATTTATCATTAACATTATCAGTTTTTAAATTTCCACGAATTTTATTTTTAAACTTAGAAAATTTTCCTACAAAATCATCTGCTGAAATACCTGTACTAAAGACAATTTTATCAATTGCATCTAAATATTCTTCAGCAAGATATAATAACTTTTCAGGAGAATAATTATCTTCAAAAGATCCACAATTAAATGAATCTTCAGATTCAATATTTTCTTGATGTAAAATATGTTTTTCACAATAAGGATTAATAAAATCTAAAGTTTTAAAATAGCTAATAGAAAAAGTATTATAATCTAATTTTAATGCAGAATTAACCATTGGTCTTGTATTAATCCCCATAATAAGTAAGTTTTTCATATAATCACATCATAAGTTAAAATTTAACAATTTTAGATAATTAAATTAATCAGATATTAAAAAGTAAAATAATCGATATAGATACCTAAAATAGTCTGAAAAATAAGAAATTAAGAAAAATTTTAAAAATAGTAAATTAATAGTCCCGAGCGGAGTCGAACCGCCGTCTCCGGGTCCAAAGCCTAGAAGGATTACCACTACCCTACGGGACTATACAATTGATTGTATTATGTAATAATACAACATACTATATTTTATCTAAAATAGTATATAAATTTATCGATTAAAAAAATGACAATTCAAATAGAATATTAAAAACAAATCTTAAAATAATCATTAAAAAAGTGAAAAATATAAAATTCAAAAAATAGCTAAAAAATAAAAACAAAATAAGAAAAATAGAAAAATAAAATAAAAATAAGAAAAATAGAAAAATAAAAAGATAATAAAAATAAGAAAAACAAATTCGTTTTTTAATAATAAAAAATCTTTATGTTTACTCTTAAATTATTATTTAATTAATTTTCAGCTTCTGCTTGAGCTTTTGCTAAAGCAGCTGCTTCATTTTTCTCCATAGTAGATCTAATCATCTTCAATCTAACGAAGTTTTCCCTTTCCATCTCTTGGAGCTTCATATCAATAGATTTGATAGTAGCTTGGAATTTAGGGATCATAATATGCTCAAGAGAGTTTACTCTACGTTTAGTAGCTTCAATCTCATCAGCTAAAAGATAAATAGTTTTTTCTACTTCACCAAGTTCAATAACTAATTTTAAAGCTTCTTCAAATTTCTTTGCAGCTTCATCTAATTGAACAGAAGTGTCAGAAAAACCATAACCTCTTTCAACTAAAGTTCTTGATTCCATTTCCATATCAGTAACTGGTACGGAAACACCCATAATACTTCTTGAAGAAATGTCTACTTTTACAGATTCTTTAACAGATAATGCTGCTTTTTGAACAGCTAAATCACCCATGGTAATTTGAGCTTCAGTAAGTGCAACATAAGCTTCAGTTAAAGTTTTTTCGGCATTTTCACGAACCCCTTGAACTCTATCTAAGATATCAAAAAACTCTTTAATTAATGCATCACGTTTTTGTTTAAGTAAACTGTGACCATTAACCGCAAGTTTTTCTCTCTTTTTAAGAGCAAGTAACTCCATACGAGTTGGGTTAATACCACTAAGAATTTCTTCTGCCATACTATCCTCCTAAGATAATATTTACGAATAAAAGATTTAATGTTGATGAATTTATTAATCCATCAAATCTAATGAATAGATTTAATTAAATACAAACCCACTTATTCTGGGTAGTATTTTGCAACAAATTCATCTTTAACTCTTTTAAGTTCGTTTTTAGGTAATACGGTTAATAATTTCCAACCAAGATCTAAAGTTTCAACAATAGTTCTGTCTTCGTCTTTTGCTTGAGTAATGAATTGTTGTTCAAAGTCATCAGCGAAAGCTAAGAAACTTTGGTCTCTTTCAGTAAGAGCTTCTTCCCCTACTACAGCAACTAAATCTCTTAATTCACGACCTTCTGCATATGCAGAGTAAAGTTGGTCAGATACACCACTGTGGTCATCACGAGTTCTGCCTTCACCAATACCCCCACTCATTAAACGAGATAAGGATGGAAGTACATCTACAGGTGGGTAAATACCTTTCCTATGGATGTCTCTTGCAAGTACGATTTGCCCTTCAGTAATATATCCAGTTAAATCTGGAATTGGGTGAGTAATA